>NZ_JBFTEP010000026.1:0-36379 GCF_047229365.1 Cellulomonas pasadenensis
GCCCCGCACCCCGCGCCCGCGTTCGCCGCCCCGCACGGCGCCCCGCCCGCGCCCACGTACGCCGGCCCCGGCTACGGCGCGCAGCACGGCACCCCGCCCACCGCCGCCGCTCCCGGCTACGGCGTGCCCGCCGGTCCGCCGCCGTACCTGGCACCCGGCACGGGCCACCCCGGCGCGTTCCCGCCCCCGGGCACGCAGCCGCCGGGCAAGGGCATGGCGATCACGGCGCTGGTCCTCGCCGGTGTCGCGCTGCTGCTCAGCTGGGTGCCGTTCGTCAACTACCTCGCCGGCGTGCTGGCGGTCGCGGGGCTCGTCGTGGGCGTCGTCGCGCTGGCGAAGTCCCGGCCCGGGCGCGGCATGGCGATCGCGGGCGTGGTGGTCGCGGTCGTGTCGGTGGGCATGGTCGTCCTGTCGCACGCCGTGTACGCGCGGGTGCTCACCGAGTTCGTCCAGGGGTTCGAGGCGGGCCTGACGGCGGAGGAGCCGCTGCCGTTCGACGAGCCGCTCCCCTTCGACGAGCCGTCGACCGACCCTTTCGCGCTGGACGAGCCGTCGGGCGGTGAGCCGGCCGCCGACATGACCGTCGCGTTCGGCGAGACGTTCGTCTACGAGGACGGGCTCGAGGTGACGGTCGCCGCGCCCGCGCCGTACCAGCCGTCGCCGTACGCGAGCGGTGTCGGCGCCACGGGCGAGCACATGCGGTTCGCGGTAGCCGTCACCAACAACAGCGCGGAGGAGTACCACCCGGTGCTGTTCTTCACGTCCGTGACGTCCGGCGGGGCGGCCGCCACCGAGATCCACGACTACGGCTCGGACCTGACGCTCGCGCCGTCGGAGCCGGTCCAGCCGGGGCAGACCGTCACGTTCGAGGTCGCGTACACGATCACCGACCCGGCGTCGGTGGTCATGGAGGTGCAGCCGAGCATGGTCACGCACGAGCCGTTCACGGTGACGCCGGGCTGACGCGACGGTCGCACCGAGGTCAGGACGAGGGCGCGCCGTCGCCCTCGTCCTGACCCCGCAGCCGCCGCGCGAGATCGGGCACCCGCCGGACGAGCGTCGCCCACACGAAGTCGGCCTGGACCTTGTCGTAGTGGTGCGCGATCAGGTTCCGCATCCGCTGGATCTTCGTCCACTCGACGTCGGGACGGGCGTCCTTGTACTCCGCCGGCAGCTTCTCGACGGCGGTGGAGACCTTGATGACGATGCGCTCCCCGGCGTTGCGCAGCAGGCGCCCGGTCGGGTCGTCGGCGAGGTACGCGTCCCGGCCGTGCGCGACGACGTGGGCCGCGTCGTCCGCGATGCCGGCGAGGTCGACGAGCAGGCGCCCGAGCTTCTCGTCGGGCACCGCACTCACAGCGGCACCGCGTGCGCGCTGACGGCTCCGACCATGCGGCCGGACACGATGTCCACCGGCGCGCCGAGCAGCTCCTCCAGCTCCTCCGTCAGGTCGAGGACGTCGACGAGGTCGGTCCCCTCGTCGAAGGTGATGACGAGGTCCACGTCGGAGCGGACGGAGTCCTCACCGCGCGCCACCGACCCGATGACGAGCGGGTCGTGCCCGTGGTGGCGCGCCACCGCGGCACGCACCTCCGCGCGGTGCAGGTCGAGGACGACCGAGGGCCGCACCGCGAGCGCCTGGTCGAGCCGCTCACGCGCCGCGGCGCCGACCGCCCGCCTGCCCGTCTCCGCGGCGGCGATCACGGGCTGCGGGACGCCGCTGCGTCCCGCGAGCTCGCGCTGGCTCCAGCCGAGACGCCGACGCCGCGCACGCAGCTGCTCCCCGTACGTCGCCATGCCGCCGACGATAGCGCCTGCGCTATCACCTCGACCACCGTCATGGTCGCCCACCCCTACGCCCGCCTGCGCAGCGCCAGCACCGCCCCGACGACCGCTACCGCACACCACGCGAGCAGCACGGCCAGCGACCGTCCCGGCAGGGCGAACGTGTCCGACGCCAGCCCCGCGCGCACCAGCTGCGCCATCGGCTCGATCGGCGCCCACGCGTGCGCGTCCTGCAGCCACTGCGGCATGCGCTCGGCCGGGTACGAGACGGGCGAGAACAGCAGGACGACGAACACGAGCGCCTGCGTGAGCAGCTGCGCGAGCGCGGGCGGCAGCAGCGCCGCCATCGCGTAGCCGACGGACGCGGCGGTCAGCGACACGAGCAGCGTCGCGGGCACGAGCCACGGCGCGGGCGCGAGGTCGACGTCGAAGCGCCACACGCCGACGAGGACGCCGAGCACCATGCCGGGCAGCGCGAGCAGCGTCCACACCAGCAGGTCGCCGACGAGGAACGCGGTGCGCGGCACGGGCAGCGTGCGCAGCCAGTCGAGGCTGCCCTCGGTGCGCGACTGCGACAGCAGCTGCGGCGTGAGGACCAGGCCGATCGTGATGAGGGTGATGGTGGGCGCGCCGGTGGCGAGGTAGAGGGCCGTGAGCGGGTCCGGGTCGCCGACGAGCAGGCCGTAGCCGACGACGGTGGCGACGGCCATGAACGCCTGCACCACGACCATGAGCGGCAGGAACTGGCTCTGCCGGCGGAACTGCCACTGCACGAGCAGCAGCGTCTGCCGGGCGGCCGTCGCGACGTCGGGACGGGTCGCCGGGCGGGTGGTGGTCATGCCGCCACCTCCTCGGGCGCGCGGTCCTCGCCGACGAGCCGGACGTAGACGTCCTCGAGCGACGCCGGCGTGAGCGCGTACCGCTCGAGGCGGCCGGCGTCGACCTCGCCCTGCGCCCAGGCGACGACCTCCGGCGCGCGCCCGGCGGGCACGGTGCCGGTCGCGCGGAGCCGTCCGGCGGCGCCGGGGACGACCGCCGGGTGCCACGTCACCGGGCCGTCGTGCGGCAGGTCCACCTCGAGCGTCAGCGACCCGCGCAGCGTGCCCGTGAGCCCGGCGGGAGTGTCGGCCGCGAGCACGACGCCGTGGTCGAGGACCGCGAGGTGGTCGACGACCCGCTCGGCCTCGCGCACGTTGTGCGTGACGAGCAGGACCGCGTGGCCGGCGTCGGCGAGCCCGCGGATCTGCGCCCACAGCAGGCGCCGGCGCACGGGGTCGACGTCGTTGGTCGGCTCGTCGAGCACCACCAGCGCGCCGGGCTGCACGGCCGTCATCGCGAACGAGGTCAGCCGGGCGACGCCGCCCGACACCTTCTCGGCACGGGTGTCGGCCCACGCCCCGAGGTCGAGGGCGTCGAGCAGGTCCTCGGTGCGGCGGGCGACCGTGGTGCGGTCGCCACCGCGGATGCGACCGACGAGCTCGATCGCGCGCCGGGGCGTCAGGCCGGTGATCGGCACGTTCGCCTGCGCCTGGATCGACACGAGCCGCCGCGCGACCTCCGGCCGGGCCACCGCGTCGACGCCGTCGAGCGTGATCGTGCCGGCGTCCGGGCGCACCAGCCCGACGACCTGGTGCACCAGCGTCGTCTTGCCGGCGCCGTTGTGGCCGAGCAGGCCGACCACCTGGCCCGCCGCCACGTCGAGGTCGATCCCGTCGTTCGCCTGTACGCCGGTCCGCCCGCGGTAGCGCTTGCGCAGCCCGCGGACGGACAGCAGCACGTCCGTGCTCATCTTCCGCCTCCCTGGATCCCCATCGGTACGTGCTCGACGGTATCTTCGCATACCGCCTGGCATCAAGAGGTGATGTACCGCTCGGTATGTGTCGGGTACCGAGTGGTACGCGCGCCGTCTACGCTGAGCGCATGGCCCGGGACGACCACGACTCGCTCAGCGCCGCCACCCGCGCGCTCGTCGACGCCACCGCCACGCTGACCCGCGTGCTCGGCGACCAGGCGCGCACGGTCGTGCCCGAGGTCGGCGCGACGGTCGCGCAGTCCCTGCGGGAGGCCTCGCGCGGGCTCGCCGTCGCGTCCGAGACGATCTCGCGCACGGCCCGGACCGCGTCCCCCACCGGCACCGGCACGACGAGCGGCACCGGCACGACCTCCGGCACGGACGGCACGGACGGCGCCGACGCACCCGCCACCGGCGGCGCCCGCGCCGAGGACCGCCGCCGCCAGCGCGTCGACCGCACCCGCGCCGACCTGCTCGCCGCCGCCGCGCGCGTCATCGCGGCGAAGGGCTACGAGGGTGCGTCGGTCGGCGACATCGCCGCCGAGGCCGGGTACACGAAGGGCGCCGTCTACGCGCACTTCGGGTCCAAGGAGGAGGTCTTCCTGACCCTCGCGCGCGACCAGCTCCACATCACCATCGAGTCGCCCGACGCGACGCTGCCCGGCGTGACCGTCGACGGCGTCGACGAGGAGGCGCTCACGCACTGGCTGTGCGGCGTGCAGGACGACCCGCGGATCCTGCTGTCGCTCGAGTTCCTCGCGTACGGGCTGCGGCACCCGGAGGCGTCCGGCGAGCTCGCGCGCCTGCACGTCGCGTCGCACGAGGTGCTCGCGGACCAGGTCGCGGAGGTCCGGCGCGCGCGGCAGGGCGACGGTGCCGACCCCGGCACGACGCAGGACGACTTCGACACCGCGCTCGCGGTCATCAGCGTGCTCAACGTCGCCACGCTCGAGGGCCGGCTCACCGGCTCGCCGCACCTGTCGCCGCAGGCCGGCGCGCGGGTGATCGCCCGCCTCCTGTCCTGAGCGCACCCTGGGCGAGCCGCCGTCACCCGCACGGGCGAATCGATGCAGCGTCGACGCGTGGCCCCGGCCCGGCCACCCGTCGTTCACCCCCCGGTCGGTACCGCTCCCTAGCCTCGCGGCGCTCCCCTCGCCTCGAGACAGGACACCCATGCCCTCGCACGCCCCCCGCGCGCGCCGCACGACGACGGCGGTCGGCGCGACCGCCGTCGCCGCGCTCGCGCTGACGCTCCTGCCCGCTCCCGCGGGCGCGGCCCCGGCCGCCACGTGGCCTCTCGTGGTCACGGAGATCGCCCCCGACAACACCGGGTACGACGACTTCGAGTACGTCGAGCTCACCAACACCACCGACGCGGACCTCGTCCTCGGCGAGGGCGGGTACCAGCTCGCCTACACGTTCGCCGACTCCGGGGACCGCTCGCGCGACAAGCCGCTGTCGGTCCCCGCGGGCACCGTCGTCCCGGCGGGCGGCACCGTCGTGCTGTGGGTGCAGTACACGGCGGGCAACGTCGACACGACCCGGCACGACGCCGCGGACTTCCGCGCGTTCTGGGCGCAGCGCGGCGGGCCGTCGACCGACTACCCCGTGGTCCCGCTCAGCGGGCAGGCCGGCATCGCCAACGGCGGCGACCGCGGCATCCGTGTGCTGTCGCCGTCCGGTGAGGTCGTCGGCTGGTCGTTCGTGCCGGCGGGCGGCGTCGGCGTCGACCAGGTCGTGCAGTTCCGCACGCCCGTGGACGCCGGCACGCGCGCCATGGACGTCCTGGCGACGCTCGCCGCGCCGAGCCCGGGCGTCGTCGCGCCGGAGCAGCTGGCCGACCGCACGTCCGCGGACCCCGGCCCGACGCCGTCGCCGACGGACGAGCCGACGCCCACCGCGTCGCCCACCCCGACCACGGAGCCGACGGCCACGCCGACGCCCACGCCGACCGCGACCCCGACGGCCGCCCCCGGGACCGCACCGGCCCCGCCGGCGGACTCCCTGCGCGGGCTGCTCCAGGTCACCGAGCTCATGGTCGACTCGACGAACGTCGGCGGGTCCGACGGCTACGAGTACGTCGAGGTCTACAACCCCACGACGCGCCCCGTCCCGTTCGCGGACCACGTGATCCGGTACCTGTACCCGAACGAGGACTACACGAACGCCAGCACCACGCTGTGGCCGGCGACCCCGGCCGACGCGGTCGTCCCGCCCGGCGGCACGCTCGTGCTGTGGGTGAAGAACGGCGGCAACCAGGCGCTGACGCGCGCCGACTTCCGCACGTTCTGGGGCGTCGACCTGCCGGACGAGCGCATCCTCGAGATGCCGGCGGGCGGGATGGCGAACGGCAGCCCGCGCGGCGTCGAGGTCATGACGCAGACCGGCCACACGGTCAGCCGCGCGTACTACAACATGGCCGGCGCGCGCGACGTCGCGACGGACCGCGGCATCCACTACGCCGCGGACGCGGCCGACTTCTCGCGGCAGCGCCTAATCGGCACGCGCGCCCCGTCCCCCGGCACGGTCGAGGCCGACCAGGCGCCCGCGACGCTCACGACGCCGGTCGCCGACGCCGCCGCGCCGACGGTCGCGGACCGGTCGCCCGACGTCGTCGACCCCGCCGCCGCGCTGACGTTCGCGGCCGAGGTCGACGACGACCGGCAGGTCAGGCGCGTCGAGCTGCACGTGCGCTCCGACCTCGACGCGGCCGACCGCGTGCTGTCCCTGCAGGACGACGGCTCGGGCCGGTTCGCGACGACCGTCCCGGCGGTCGACCTCATCGGGAAGTCGTCCTACACGTACCGCTGGGTGGCGTCCGACGGCGTCCACCTGGTCGAGACGGCGCCGGTGACGCTGCCCGTGCTGGGCGCGAGCGACGACCCGGTCCGCCTGAACGTCGCCGACGGCGACCTGCTCGCGCGCACCGCGCCGGTCTCGGTGGCGGCCGAGAGCGGCGACCCCGCCGACCTCGCCCTCGCGGTCGACGGCACGCCCCTCACGCCGACGGCCCCGCAGCTCGAGAAGCCGGCGGTGTTCGCGGTGGAGGTCACCGCCACGGACGCGGCCTTCCGCAACGGCATCGTCCTGCCGTCGCCCACGGGTGACGCGTGCCACGACGGCCAGGTGCTCACCATCTTCGAGCGCGGGACCTACTCGAACGTCGAGACGGTCACCGCGTCCGTCCCGCTCGAGGCCGTGCGCCCGGGCGAGCCCGTCACGGTGCTCGTGTCCGCCGGCACCAAGGCGTACCCGTGCGACGACCCGGACGAGAACAACGACGACTTCACCGCGATCAACCCGCGCCTCGTGCTGCCCGACGGCCGCACGCTCGTGCCCGCCGGCTACACGGGCGGCTCGATCGCGATGGGTGACTCCGCGGGCAAGATCGGCGACTACGCCGCGACGTTCACGATCCCGGACGACGCCTTCACGGCCGTCGGCCACGCGTGGGACACGACCACCGTCACGGACGGCACGCACACCGTGACCGGCACGGACGGCACCGCCACGGCATCGGCCGACGTCGTCGTGGACAACACGGCGCCGGTCGTCGCGATCGCGGTCGACGCGGACGAGACGTCGGACGCCGGCCTGCAGGGCACGATCCGGGTCGACGCGACGGCGACGGACGCCACCTCGTCCGTGGCCTCCCTCACCGCCACGCTCGACGGCGAGCCCGTCACGCTGCCGCTCACCACGTCGTCGCTGCTGCTCGTCCCGGGCGAGCACCACGTCGCCGTCACGGCGACCGACGCGGCCGGCAACGCGCACACCGAGCGCCGCACGTTCACCACGCCCGACGAGACGCCGTCCGTCGCGCTGCTCACGCCCGAGGACGGCGCCCACGTCACGGGCCCGGCCGTCGAGCTGGCCGCGCGCGTCGGCGACCCGACCGGTGACGCGCTCACGGTGTCGTTCCACAAGGCGTTCCGCTTCGCCGCCACCGACGCCGCCGTCACGGCGGCCGCCGGCACGACGCGCGACGCGGCCGCCACGTCCCGGGACGCCGCGGCGCTCACCGCGGAGCAGCGCGCCGCGCTGACCACGACCGACGGCGCGGGCGTCCGCACCGCGGGCGGCGACGCCCTGCCGTACCAGCTGTTCGACGTGGCCGTCCCCGCGGAGGCGGGCGACGGTGCGCGCGTCGTCACCACGTGGGACGGTGCCGCGGAGTCCGGCGCGACGGTCGTCCTGCACGTGTGGGACGTCGCCGCGGGTGCGTGGGCGGAGGTCGACCGGCACGTCGGCACCGGCGACGGCAGCACCGAGGAGACGTTCACGCTCGCCGCGGACGTCCCCGTCGCGGGCCACGTCGCCGACGGGGAGGCCCGCTTCCTCGTCCAGCACTCCGAGGGCTGGGCGGGCGCGAACCTGTCCACCCGCGCCACGCCGGTCACCCCGGCCCACCCGCAGGACACGCCGCGCCCCGACTACGACTTCACGCTCGCGTGGGAGTCGGACACGCAGTACTACAACGAGTCGTTCTACGACCACCAGCTCGCGATCCACGAGTACCTGCTGGACCGCCGCGACGAGCTGAACCTGCAGTACCTCTTCCACACCGGCGACATCGTCGACAACTGGGACCAGCCCTACCAGTGGGCCAACGCGGACGCCGCGTACCGGATGCTCGACGAGGCGGGGCTGCCGTACGGCGTCCTCGCCGGCAACCACGACGTCGGCATCTTCGACTCGGACTACACCGCCTACTCGCAGTACTTCGGCGAGGCCCGGTTCGCCGGCAACCCCTGGTACGGCGGCTCGTACCGGGACAACCGCGGGCACTACGACCTGCTCACGGCCGGCGGCATCGACTTCGTCGTCGTCTCGATGGGCTGGGGCCCGGGCGACGCGGAGATCGCGTGGATGAACGAGACGCTCGCGCGGTTCCCGAACCGGGTCGCGATCGTCAACCTGCACGAGTACCTGCTGACGACCGGCGGGCTCGGCCCGGTGCCGCAGCGCATCCAGGACGAGGTCGTCGCGACGAACCCCAACGTCCGCATGGTGATGAGCGGGCACTACCACGACGCGTACACGCGCATCGACCGGTTCGACGACGACGGCGACGGCACGTCCGAGCGCGTCGTCACGCAGATGCTCTTCGACTACCAGGGCCTGCCGGAGGGCGGTCAGGGCTTCCTGCGCCTGCTGCACTTCGACAACGAGGGCGAGCAGATCCAGGTCCGCACGTACTCGCCGTCGCTCGACGTCTACAACTCGGACGACCCGAGCCTCGACCTCGGCGCGCAGGAGTTCACGATCTCCTACGCCGACGCCGGCATCACGCCGCGGGCCAAGGTGCTGGTCGCCGACGCGTTCCACGCCGAGGTGCGCACGGACGCGGAGCTGACGGCGGCGACGTCGGTCACGCCGGCGGCGCGGCCCGCGGCGGGTGCGCTCGCTGCGACGGCCTCGCCGCTCGCCGGTGACGCGGCGATCCTCGCGGTCCCGGTGCTGCCGGGGGCCGAGGGCGCGGTGGTCCGGGCCGCGTGGACGCCGTCGGACGGCACGCACGGCTGGTACGTGCGGGTGGTCGACGAGCACGGCGCGGTCGTCGAGTCGGACGTGCGCACGGTGACGTTCACGCGGGTCGCCGGCGAGTTGCCCGGTGCGCCGGGCGACCCGGGCACGGGTGGCGGCGCCACGCCGGGTGGCGGGACGGGTAGCGGCGCCGGTGCCGGTACGGACGGCGGCGCGCCTACGGGTGCGACGACCGCCCTGGGCACGGGCGTGCGCGGCGGGTCCGGCGCGCTCGCGGTCACGGGCACCGACGCGGGGGCGCTCGCGCTCCTCGGCGGCCTGCTCCTCGCGGCCGGCGCGGCGGCGGTCGTCACCCGCCGCCGCATGACGACGAGCTGACCGCCCGGGCGGACGGCGCCCCGGCCACCGTCCGCCCGCCTGACGTCACCGATGCCCTCCCGGTCGCGCACCGGGAGGGCATCGCCGTCTCCACGCCGGTCCGCTCACGGCCACCTCCGTCAGGGCCGACCCGCCGGTGGGGGGATGGGCGTGTCCGTGGCGAGCGGGGTCTCGCGTGCGCGTGCGGACGCTCGCGCGCACGCGAGGCCCCGTTCGGGGTGGACAGCAGTCCGCGGGTCGGGTGGGTCAGCGGGGGCGGGGTGGGGCCGTGCTCGCGCGTTCGACCAGGCGCGTCGGGACGACGACGTGGTGGCCGGGCAGGCGGGTGCGGTCGCGGATCTGGCGCATGAGGAGCTCCACGAGCTCCGCGCCGATGGCCGTGAAGTCCTGGCGGACCGTCGTCAGCGGCGGCCACAGGTACTCGGCCATGGGGATGTCGTCGAAGCCGACGACCGACACGTCCTCGGGCACCCGGCGGCCCGCCTCGTGCAGCGCGCGGACCACGCCGGCCGCCATCTCGTCGTTCGCGCAGAACACCGCGGTGACCGAGGGGTCGTCGGCGAGCCGCGCCCCGACCTCGTACCCCGACGCCGCCGACCAGTCGCCGTGCCACTCCTCCGGCACCGGCCGGCCGGCGGCGCGCAGCCGGGTCCGCCACGCGTCGGCCCGGACCCGCGCCGGCGTCGAGTCGAGCGGCCCGCCGACGTGGTGCACGGTGGGGTGGCCGAGGTCGAGCAGGTGCTGCACGGCGAGCGACGCGCCCTCGGCCTGGTCGGTGCCGACGGCCGGGTGGTGCCCGACGAACCGGGAGTCCGAGACGACCACGGGGAGCCGCGGCGGCAGGGCGAGCGTGTCGGGGGTGGCGTCCTCGGCGCGGATGACGACGAGGCCGTCGATGGCCTGGTGGTCGAGCCGGCGCACGGCGTCGGACACGTCGGACGACGACGGGGTGCGGACGTCCACGAGGGTGACGCTGTACCCGTGCTGGCGGGCGGCCTCGACGACGCCCTCGAAGGTCCGCGACTCGCCCGTGCGGGTGAGCCGGTGGGCGATGAGCCCGATGGTCCCGAACGAGCCGGAGCGCAGCGCGCGGGCGGCGTGGTTGGGGCTGTAGCCGAGCTGGTCCATGGCGGCGAGGACGCGGTCACGCGTCTCGGCCCGGACGTTGGTGGCGCCGGTCGAGACGCGGGAGACGGTCTGCTGCGAGACGCCGGCCAGCCGTGCGACGTCGGCGATGGACGGGCCCGGACGGCCGCGGGCCGAGGTCACCTGCGACATGCTGAGCAGCATAGCGATGGTGACGTCGCCATGGGCCCGGTCGTCATCACCGGACGTGACGGATGGTGACGTCACCATTCCGTGACCTGCGACAGCGCCCGACCGCTTGACACCCGTGGACACCCGGTGGAAACGTGCCGGTTGCCGTTGATGGTGACGTCAACATCCGGCGCCACGAAGGAGTGTCCCGTGACCCAGACCGCCGTGCCCCCCGCGGTTGCCCCCGCCGCCGCGGTGCGCCGCCGCCGCGCGCGCCCGTCGTGGACCGGCTGGGGCTTCGTCGGCCCGTTCATGGCCGTGTTCGCGCTCGTGTTCCTCGCACCCATCGCGTACTCGCTGTGGATCAGCCTGTTCCGCACGCAGCTCGTCGGCGGCACCACGTTCGTCGGGCTGGAGAACTACCAGCGCGCGCTCGCCGACCCGCAGTTCTGGTCCGCGCTCGGCCGCGTCACCCTGTTCCTCGCCGTGCAGGTGCCGGTGATGCTCGGCATCGCGCTGCTCGTGGCCCTCGCGATCGACAGCGGCCGGCTGTACGGGCGGGACTTCTTCCGCATCTCGATCTTCCTGCCGTACGCCGTCCCCGCCGTCGTCGCGACGCTCATGTGGGGCTTCATGTACGGCACGCGGTTCGGCCTCGTCGGCAACATCAACGACGCCTTCGGCGTCAGCCTGCCGAACCCGCTGTCGCCCGACCTCGTCCTGGCCGCGATCGGCAACATCGTGACCTGGGAGTTCGTCGGCTACAACATGCTGATCTTCTACTCCGCGCTGCGCACGGTCCCCACCTCGCTGTACGAGGCGGCGGAGATCGACGGCGCCGGCCAGTGGCGCGTGATCACGGCGATCAAGCTGCCCGCGATCCGCGGCGCGCTCGTCGTCGCGGGCATCTTCTCGATCATCGGCAGCTTCCAGCTGTTCAACGAGCCGAGCATCCTGCAGTCCCTGGCGCCCAACGCCATCACCACGTACTTCACGCCGAACCTGTACGCGTTCTCGCTGTCCTTCTCGGGCCAGCAGTACAACTACTCGGCCACGGTCGCCCTCATCATGGGCGTCCTCACGATGGTGATCGCCTACGTCGTCCAGCTGCGCGGCATGCGCAAGGAGGCGTGAGCGATGACCACCGCGACCCCGACCCCCACGACGCCCCGGTCGTCCGCCCCCCGCCTGCGCAGCACGCGCGGTGCCGGGCAGCGCCCCGGGACCGGCCGCACCCGCGGCCGCAGCGTCGACCGGCCGCGCAAGTCCGTCCTCATGACGGTGCTCACCGCGCTCGTCCTGCTGTACGCGCTGGTCCCGCTCGCCTGGCTGGTCATCAACGCGACGAAGACGCAGGGCGACCTGCTCACGTCGTTCGGCCTGTGGTTCGGCGACTCGTTCGCGCTCTTCACCAACATCGGCCAGACCCTCACCTACGACGACGGCATCTTCGTCCGCTGGTTCCTCAACACCGTGCTGTACGTGGTGCTGGGCGCGGGCGGCGCGACGCTGCTCGCGGTGCTCGGCGGGTACGGGCTGGCGAAGTTCCAGTTCCCCGGCAAGCGGGGCGTGTTCGCCGTCGTCATCGGCGCCGTGGCCGTCCCCGGCACCGCGCTCGCCGTGCCGACGTTCCTCATGTTCAGCCAGATGGGCCTGACCAACACGCCGTGGTCGGTGATCATCCCGTCGCTGATCTCGCCGTTCGGCCTCTACCTCATGTGGACGTTCGCCGCGGAGGCGATCCCCACCGAGCTCATGGAGGCCGCGCGCATCGACGGCGCCAGCGAGGCCCGCACGTTCGCGCAGGTCTGCCTGCCGCTGCTCGCCCCCGGCATCGTCACGGTGCTGCTCTTCACGATGGTCGCGACGTGGAACAACTACTTCCTGCCGCTGATCATGCTGAAGAACCCCGACTGGTACCCGCTGACGCTCGGCCTCAACGCGTGGAACGCGCAGGCCGCCACCGCGGGCGGCGAGGCGATCTTCCACCTCGTCATCACCGGCTCCGTGCTGACGATCGTCCCGCTGGTCGTCGCCTTCCTCTTCCTCCAGCGCTACTGGCAGTCCGGCCTCGCCGCCGGCTCCGTGAAGGAGTAGCAGCGCAGTCGAGGAGTGACCGGCGCCCCCGCGCCACCCCGCACCACCGTTCCCGTACGACGACGTGAGAGGACACCCCATGACCCGCACCACCCGCACCGCGATGCACCGCACCGCGTTCCGCGGTGCCGCCCTCGCCGGCGCGCTCGCGCTGACGCTGACCGCCTGCTCCGGCGGCGGCGGCGACGCCGACCCGGACGCCGCCGCCGAGGAGGGCGGCGAGCTCCTCGTCTGGGCGTGGGACCCGACCGTCGAGCCCATCGCCGAGGCCTACATGGAGGCCAACCCCGACGTGACGATCGAGCTCGTCAACGCCGGCACGGGCAACGACCAGTACACGGCGCTGCAGAACGCGATCGGCGCCGGGTCGGGCGTCCCGGACCTCGCGCAGATCGAGTACTACGCGCTGCCGCAGTTCGCGATCGGCGAGTCGCTCGCCGACCTCACCGAGCTCGGCGCCGACGAGCTCGACGGCACGTACACGCCCGGCCCGTGGAACGCGGTGCAGCAGGGCGAGGGCGTCTACGGCCTGCCGCTCGACTCCGGCCCGATGGCGCTCTTCTACAACGCGGAGCTGTTCGAGCAGCACGGCATCGCGGTCCCGACGACGTGGGACGAGTACGTCGCGGCGGCGCGGGCCCTGCACGCGGCCGACCCGAACGCCTACATCACGGCCGACACCGGCGACGCGGGCCTCGCGACGTCGCTCATGTGGCAGGCCGGCGGCCGCCCGTTCCAGGTCGACGGCACCGACGTGACCATCGACCTCGCCGACGAGGGCTCGCAGGCGTACGCCACGATGTGGCAGCAGCTCATCACCGACGACCTCGTCGCGCCGATCAGCGCGTGGAGCGACGAGTGGTACCAGGGCCTGGGCAACGGGACCATCGCCACGCTCGTCACCGGCGCGTGGATGCCCGGCAACTTCGAGTCCGGCGTGCCCGAGGGCGCCGGCAAGTGGCGCGTCGCGCCGATGCCGCAGTGGGAGGCCGGCGAGTCCGTGACGGCCGAGAACGGCGGCTCCGCGATGTCCGTCATGGAGGCGTCGGAGAACAAGGCGCTCGCGTACGACTTCCTCGAGTTCGCGTCGGCCGGCGACGGCGTCGCGCTGCGCCTCGAGGGCGGCGGCTTCCCCGCGACCGTGGCGGACCTCGAGTCGGAGGAGTACCTCGCCGAGGAGTCCGAGTACTTCGGCGGCCAGAAGATCAACGAGGTCCTCTCGCAGGCCGCGGCCGACGTCTCCGAGGGCTGGCAGTACCTGCCGTTCCAGGTCTACGCGAACAGCGTCTTCAACGACACGGTCGGCCAGGCGTACGTCTCCGACACGACGCTGTCCGAGGGCCTGACCACGTGGCAGCAGCAGCTGACGACGTACGGCAACGACCAGGGGTTCACCGTCGAGTGACCTGAGCGGGACCGACGGGGGCGGCGCACGCCGCCGCCCCCGTCGCCTCCCGCCGCCTGCTCCGCCGCCGCTTCCTCCGCCGCCCAGGTCGTCCGCCGACGTGGGAGGGGCGCCACCCGCCCCTCCGTCGTGGACGTGCGACCCACCGCCGCACCCGCCGCACCCGCCTCCCGACCCCAGGAGCCCCGCCATGCCCACGTTCGAGATCGGCGAGCAGGACTTCCTGCTCGACGGCCGCCCGCACCAGGTGCTGTCCGGCGCGCTGCACTACTTCCGCGTGCACCCGGACCTGTGGGCGGACCGCATCCGGTCGGCGCGGCTCATGGGCCTGAACACCATCGAGACCTACGTCGCGTGGAACGTGCACGCGCCCACGCCGGACGTGTTCGACACGACGGGCCCGCGCGACCTCGGCCGGTTCCTCGACCTCGTCGCCGCGGAGGGCATGCACGCGATCGTGCGTCCCGGCCCGTACATCTGCGCCGAGTGGGACAACGGCGGGTTCCCGGCGTGGCTGTTCCGCATGCCCGGTGTCGGGGTGCGCCGCAACGAGCCGACGTACATGAAGGCCGTGCAGCAGTACCTCGAGCACGTGCTGCCGATCGTCGCCGAGCGCCAGGTCACGCGCGGCGGGCCGGTCATCGCCGTGCAGGTGGAGAACGAGTACGGCGCGTACGGCGACGACAAGGACTACCTGCGCGCGCTCGTCGCGATCAACCGCGCCCAGGGCATCGAGGTCCCGCTGCTCACGTGCGACCAGGCCGACGACGCGATGCTCGAGCGCGGCGGCCTGCCCGAGCTGCACCGCACGGCGACGTTCGGCTCGCGGACGCCGGAGCGGCTCGAGACGCTGCGCCGGCACCAGCCCACCGGGCCGCTCATGTGCATGGAGTTCTGGTGCGGCTGGTTCGACCACTGGGGCGCGCACCACCACACGACTGACCCCGCGCAGTCGGCGGGCGACCTCGACGCGCTGCTCGCCGCCGGCGGGTCCGTCAACGTGTACATGTTCCACGGCGGCACGAACGCCGGGTTCACGTCCGGCGCCAACGACAAGGGCGTCTACCAGCCGACCGTCACGTCGTACGACTACGACGCCCCGCTCGCCGAGGACGGCACGCGCACGGCCAAGTACGACGCGTTCCGCGCGGTGCTCGGGACGTACACCGACCTCCCCGCGGAGACGGCCCCCGAGCGCCGGCCCGCACCGACCGGCGTCCTGCGCGACGGACGGCGCACCGTCGACCTGTGGTCCGTCGTCGACGGGCTCGACGGCTGGGTCGAGGCGCACGACGTGCCGACGCACGAGCAGGTCGCGGCGGCCTCGGGCTTCGTGCTGTACCGGACGTCGGTGGAGCTCGCGGAGCCTGCCGTGCTCGCGTTCGCCGAGGTCCGCGACCGGGCGCAGGTGTTCCTCGACGGGCGCGCGGTCGGCGTGATCGACCGCTCGGAGCGGGCCACGTCGCTGACGCTGCCCGCCGGCGCCGGCCGCCTCGACGTGCTCGTCGAGGACCAGGGCCGCGTCAACTACGGCCCGCGGATCGGCGAGGCCAAGGGGCTGATCGGCCCGGCGACGCTGGGCGGGCGGCCCCTGACCGGCTGGCGCGTGCTGCCCGTCGACGTCGACGCGCTCGCGGCGTCCCCGGCGCTCGCAGCCGACGCCCCCGCGTCCACCGCCCCCGTGCCCGGGCCGTCGTTCAGCGTCTGGGAGGCCGACCTGCCGCGCGCGGACCTGTTCGTCTCCACGCGCGGCTGGGGCAAGGGCGTCGTCTGGGTCAACGGCACGTCCCTCGGCCGCTACTGGTCCAAGGGGCCGCAGACCACCCTCTACGCCCCCGCGCCGGCCGTGACCGGCCGCGGCGACCGCGTCGTCGTCCTCGAGCTGCTCGGCGGTGCCGACGCGCTCGCCCTCGTCGACGCGCCCGACCTCGGGCACACGGAGTTCTGACCGCACGACCCGCACGACCCGCACGACCCGCACGACCCGACACCTCAGAGAAGAGGACCGATGACGACGACGTCACGTCGATCGACAGCGGGAGCCGCCGTGCTCGCGCTGACGGCCGGGCTCATCGCAGCCCCGGCCGTGACCGCACCCGCCGCGGCGGCCACCGCGGTGACCGTCACCCCCAACCCCTGGTACGCCGGGGAGGAGTTCCAGGGCTGGGGGACGAGCCTGGTGTGGTTCGCGAACGCGACCGGGGACTACCCGGCCGACGTCCGCCAGGACCTGTACGACAAGCTGTTCACGGCCGAGGGGCTCGACCTCAACATCGCCCGCTACAACATCGGCGGCGGGCACGCGTCCGACGTCGAGGACTACCTGCGCCCCGGCGGTGCGGTGGCCGGCTGGTGGCAGCCGGACACGACGGGTGACCTGTACGGCGCCCCGACGACGCACGCGAACGCCGCGACCGTCCGCGAGGCGTTCGACCCGGCAGACGACCGGTTCTACGACCTCGACGCCGACGCGACACAGCGGTGGTGGGTCGACCAGCTCACGGCCGACGACCAGATCACGCACTGGGAGACGTTCGCGAACTCGGCGCCGTGGTTCATGACGGAGAACGGGTACGTGTCGGGCGGGTTCAACGCCTCCGCGGAGCAGCTGCGGCCGGACCAGGTCGACACGTTCGCGCAGTACCTGGTGCGCGTCAGCGAGGAGCTCGAGGACGCGCACGGCATTACGGTCGACACCATCGACCCGCTGAACGAGCCGAACACGAACTACTGGGGCACGACGCTCCGCGACGGCGTCCCGGTCGGCGGCCGGCAGGAGGGCATGCACGTCGGGCCCGCGCGGCAGGCGGACCTCATCGACGCGCTGGCCGCGCACCTGCGCGCGCCCGGGTCGACCACCGACGCCGTCGTCTCCGCGATGGACGAGACCAACCCGGGCACGTTCGTCACCAACTGGAACGCGTACGACGCGCAGACCCGCGCGAACGTCGACCAGCTCAACGTGCACACGTACGGCACGGGCGGCCGCCAGACGGTCCGCGACCTCGCCAAGGTGGCCGACACGCCCCTGTGGATGAGCGAGGTCGAGGGCAGCTGGGTCAACGGCTGGAACCCCGCGAGCATCGTCAACGGGCTCGGCCTGGCCGGGCGCATCCACGACGACCTGCGCGAGCTGGAGTCGGACGCGTGGGTGTTCTGGCAGCCGGTCGAGGACCTGTGGAACATGGAGCCGCAGGGCGAGAACCTCAACTGGGGCGGCGTCTTCATCGACCTCGACTGCCGCTGGTACGGCGAGGGCGAGGACCGGGTGTTCGCGTCCGAGCGGCGCGTCGAGGCGGCCGGCGGCGACTGGTCCGAGGTCGAGGCGTGCCACGTCGAGACGAACACGAAGTACGACACCACCCGCAACTTCACGCACTTCATCCGTCCCGGCGACCGCGTCGTCGCGACCGACTCGGTCGTCACGACGGCCGCGCTCTCGGCGGACGGCACGTCGACGTCGCTCGTGCACACGAACGCCTCGACGCAGCCGGTGACGCTCACGGTCGACCTGGCGAAGTTCGGCACGGTGGAGCCCGGCGCGACGGCGACGCCGTACGTGACGACGCAGTCCCCCGCGGACGAGCCGAGCGCGAACGCGCTGGTCGAGGGCGACGCGGTCGCCGTCGACGCGGACGCGCGCACCGTCATGCTCACGCTGCCGGCGCAGTCGGTCAGCTCGATCGTCCTCGACGGCGTGCACGGCGTGGCCGAGGACGCCGCGGCGATCGCGGACGGCCACACGTACCAGCTCACCGGCGTGCAGAGCGGCAAGGCGCTCACGGCGGCCACGGGTGCGACCACCGCGACCACGATCACGACGCCCGGCACGACGGCCGCGGCCGTCGCCCCGCAGCTGTGGACCGCGCACGCGGTGGCCCCGGGCCGTCTCGACGGCACGAAGCGGTTCGTCCTCGAGGGCGCCGACGGGCGCGTGCTCGGCGCGACGACGGCGGGCACGGACCTGCGGTCGACGTCCGTGGAGGCCGCGAGCGCCGACCCGGCGACGCGCTGGATCGTCTCCTCCACCGAGGGGCGCTCGTTCGCGTTCGTCAACGAGGCGATCGGGCAGGCGCTCGAGGTCGGCGGCCAGTCGACCGCCGAGAACGCCGGCGTCGGGGTCTACGGCTCCAACGGCGGCGCGAACCAGCGCTGGTACCCGCGCGACGTCGCGGCGACGGGCGTCTCCCCCGTGGCCGTGAGCACCACCGTGGGCGTCGTGCCGGTGCTGCCGGCCACCGTCGTCCCGACGTACCGCTGGGGCACCGGGCCGGCCGCGACGGTCGTGTGGGACGAGGTCCCCGCGTCCGCGTGGGCGCAGGCCGGCCAGGTCACGGTGACCGGCACGGCGACCGACGTGTACGGCGCCTCGCTGCCCGTGACCGGGACCGTCGACGTCGGCGGCTTCACCGTCACCGACCCGGTGTCCGTGACGGCCTACGAGGGCTCGACGCTCGCGCAGGTGCAGGCCGCCGCGCCGGCGGTCGTGCCGGCGCGCGTCGGGGCGTCCACCGCGACGTTCGACACCCCCGTCACGTGGGACTGGTCGGGCGTCACGGACGCGTCGTTCGCGGCGCAGGGCGTCGTCGCCGTGCCGGGCACGGCGGAGTCGAACGAGGCCGGCGCGGAGCCGGTCCGGGCGACGCTGAACGTCGTCGTCACCGCGCGCGCCTCGGCGAACATCGTGCCGCTGCCCACGACGGCGGCGAGCGCCACGTTCACCGAGCCGGGCTACTCGATCGAGAACACCCGCAACGGCAACCGCACCGACAAGGCGTGGTCGAACTGGGTCGGCACGGCCCGCACGTCCGACACGCTGACGTACACGTTCCCGGCCACGGAGCTCGCCGACGCGTCGGTGTTCTTCTACGCCGACGGCAGCCACCGCAGCTGGGCGCGCGAGACCGTCGTCGAGTACCGGGACGCCGCGGGCACGTGGCAGCGGGTGCCGGGGCTGGACCAGCCGGTGCCGACGCCCGCCCCGACCGAGGGCGCCGCACCGGTGCTCACGGTGGACCTCGACGGGCTCGAGGCCACGGGGCTGCGGTTCGTGCTCACGCCCAACCCGGGCGTGCACATGATCGTGTCGGAGGTGGAGATCGGCGCCGTCGCGCCGGCCGCCGGCTCCGTCACCGACCTCGCCGCGCTGCGGACGAACGGCGTCGACGTGCCGGGCTTCGCGGCCGACGTGACGTCGTACGACGTCACGGTCGACGGCTCGGCGTGGCCGAGCGTCGTCGCGGTGCCCGTCGACGCGGACGCGACCGTGGAGGTGACGCAGCCGTCGGAGGGGAACGACGGCGTCGCCACCGTGCGCGTCACGGCGGCCGACGGCTCGGCGACGTCCGAGACGACCGTGCGGGTCGAGCGGCGCGCGGTGGTGCGCGGCGTGACCCTCAGCGGCCTCGCCGCCGACGGCACCGCCACGGCGGGCACCGCGCTCACCGCGGTGGCCGACGTCGACCCCGCCGACGCGGCCCTCACGTACGCGTGGGCCGTCGACGGCGAGGCCGTGGCCACCGGGGCGTCGTTCACGCCCACGGCGGACCACGTCGGGTCGGCCGTGACGGTCACGGTCGTCGCGTCGGCCGAGGGCTTCGCGTCCTCCGCCGAGGTGGCGTCGGCCGCGGTGACGGTCGCGGCGGCGCCGGTCGACCCGGGCACGGGCGGGCCGGGGCAGCCGGGTCAGCCGGGCGGGCCGGGGCAGCCGGGTCAGCCGGGCGGGCCGAACCCGGGTCAGCCGGGGCAGCCGGGGCAGCCGGGGCAGCAGGCGGGGCCGACGGTCACGCTGTCGTCGGGCACCGTCCGCCCGGGCGGCACCGTCGAGGTGTCGGCCCGCGGGCTGACCGCCGGCGGCGAGGCCGGCATCGAGCTCCGCTCGGAGCCGGTCCTGCTCGCGACGCGCACGGCCGACGCGTCGGGCGCCGTCACCGCACGGGTCACCGTCCCGCGCGGCACGGAGCTCGGCACGCACACCGTCGTGGTCGTCGACCGCACCACGGGTGCGACGGGCACGGCGACCCTGCGGGTCGTCGGCGCGGGCGGCAGCCTCGCCGTGACGGGCGCGTCCCCGTGGGCGCTCCTCGCGGTCGCCCTCGGCCTCGTGGCCGCGGGCGCGGGCGTGGTCGTCGTCCGTCGTCGCCAGGGCGGCACCACCGCCTGACGCGGCACGCACGGACGCGGCCCCGGGGAGCACGTCTCCCCGGGGCCGCGTCGCGTCCGGCGGCGGTCCGGAGGCGGTGGTCCCGGCCGCGGCCGGCGGCGGTGCTCAGCCGGGCTGCCGGCCGGGTGCCACGTCCTCCGGCGCACCCGGCGGCGCGAGGAGCTCGCGCGCCTCCTCCGCCGCGCGCGCGATGCCCTGGCCGACGAAGTCCATGAACCGCGCCATGCTCTCGAGCCGGGCACCGGCCGCGGTGTCGCGGCCGAGCAGCCTGCGGCACCTGCCGGACCCCCGTGCCGTCGGCAGCGACCTGTGAGTGGCGCTCGCGTGGCTCGTGGGGATCCTCGTCGTCGGGTACGCCCTCGCCGTCGCCTCCTACCGACGGCGGGTCGGCTGACCGCACCGGCCCGGCCGGCCCGTGCGCTCCCCCCTGCCGAGCGCTGCAGGTCGCACCGAGCGCGGGTGGTGCACCTGCGGCGGTCGGTGGGAGGTACCGCGGTCGGTGGGTGGGGCGTCAGCGGGTGCCGTCCGGGGGCGAAAGGGACAGGATCGACGGCAGGGCACGAGGAGGTGTTCGGCATGGCGGTCATCCGTCGGCACACGCACGGCACCGGGGGCCGGGCGGCGGGCGACGTCCGCGTGCAGCGTTGCGGACGCCAGGTGTCCGCAACGCTGCACGCGTCGCGTGCTCGCCGGCCGTGGCGGGCGCGCGCGGCGTTCGCCGGTGTGCTCGTCGCCGTCCTCGCGGTCGCCGGCTGCGGGGTCACGCGCGGCGACGACGGCGGCGAGAACCGCCGGCTGCGCATGATGATCCCCAACTCCCCCGGCGGCGGGTACGACCAGACCGGCCGGGCGGCGACGCGCGTCATGGAGGACCAGGACCTCACCGGGCGGTTCGAGGTCAGCAACGTCATCGGTGCGAGCGGGACGGTGGCGATGCAGCGGCTCGTCAACGAAGAGGGCGCCGAGGACCTGCTCATGACGATGGGTCTGGGTGTGGTCGGCGCGACGTACACGAACGGGTCGGACGCGCGCGTGAGCGGGGCGACGCCGATCGCGCAGCTCATCGAGGAGCAGGAAGGGCTGCTCGTGCCGGCGGACTCGCCGTTCGAGACCGTCGACGACCTGGTGGCGGCCTGGACGGCCGACCCCGGCAGCGTGCGGATCGGCGGCGGGTCGAGCCCCGGCGGGCCCGACCACCTGTTCCCCATGCAGCTCGCGGACGCGGTCGGCGTCGACCCGACGCAGGTCAACTACATCGTCTACGACGGCGGCGGCCCGCTGACCACCGCCCTGCTCGGCAGCAAGATCGACGTCGGCACGTCGGGCCTCGCCGAGTTCGAGGGCCAGATCGCCGAGGGGTCGCTGCGCGTGCTCGCGACGTCCGGCGAGGAGCGCCTCGAGGGCGTCGACGCCCCGACGCTCGTCGAGTCCGGCATCGACCTCGTCTTCACCAACTGGCGCGGCGTGCTCGCGCCGCCCGGCATCAGCGACGAGGTCCGCGAGCAGCACATCGCGCTGCTGGAGCAGATGCACGCGACCGACGCCTGGCAGGAGGCGCTGGAGACCAACGGCTGGGTGGACGCGTTCGTGACCGGTGACGAGTTCGAGGAGTTCCTCGTGGAGCAGGACGAACGGGTGGCGAGCACGCTGACCGACCTGGGGCTGCTGTGAGCGCGGCGGACGACGCGGGCACGCGGCCCGCCACCGCGACGGGCAGCACCGCCGCGGGCGGCCCGCCCCACGCCCGCAGCTCGTCCGGCGCCCACGACCGCGCCCACGACCGCCCTGCCGTCGACCGCACCCAGTACGGCCTCGCGGCGGTGCTCGCGGTGATCGGCGTGGTGACGGTCGTCGACTCGGCCGGCCTGGGCCCGGGGTTCGCCGACCAGGTCGTGCGGCCGGCGGCGTTCGGGTACGTCATCGGCTCCGCGACGGTCCTGCTGGCGCTGCTGCTCGCGGTCGCCACCGCGCGCGGCGACCGCGCCGAGGGCGAGGCCGGCGAGGACGTCGACCTCGCGACCGGCACCGACTGGCGGACGCTCGCCGGCCTGGCGGGCGTGCTCGTGGCGACCGTCGCGCTCATCGACTGGCTCGGCTGGGCCATCGTCGGCGCGCTGCTGTTCGCGGGCGCCGCCACGGTGCTCGGCAACCGGCACTGGGTGCGCAACCTGCTCGTCGGCGCGGTCCTGTCGGTGGGGTCCTGGTACGGCTTCTACGTCGGGCTGGGCATCCCCATCCCGGCGGGCGTCCTGGACGGGATCCTCTGATGGCGGGGGCGTTGTGATGGACGCGCTGCTCACGGGCTTCGCGCTCGCCCTCACCCCGGAGAACCTGCTGTACGCGGTGGTCGGCGTGCTGCTCGGCACGGCCGTCGGCGTGCTGCCCGGCATCGGCCCCGCGATGACGGTCGCGCTGCTGCTGCCCGTCACCTACAACGTGTCCCCGAGCGCGGCGCTCATCATGTTCGCCGGCATCTACTACGGCGGCATGTACGGCGGGTCGACGACGTCGATCCTGCTCAACACGCCGGGCGAGTCGTCGTCGGTCATCACGGCGCTCGAGGGCAACAAGATGGCCAAGACGGGCCGGGCCGCGCAGGCGCTCGCGACCGCCGCGATCGGGTCGTTCGTCGCCGGGACGATCAGCACGGTGCTGCTGGTGGCGCTCGCGCCGACGGTCGCCGAGTGGGTCGTCGTCCTGGGGGCGCCGTCGTACTTCGCGCTCATGGTGCTCGCGCTGGTCGCCGTCACGTCGGTCCTGGGCAGCTCGAAGCTGCGCGGGTTCATCTCCCTCGCGCTCGGGCTGACGATCGGGCTCGTCGGCACGGCCACGGGCCAGGCGCGCCTGACGTTCGGCAACCCGCTGCTCGCCGACGGCATCGACATCGTCGTCGTCGCGGTCGCGATCTTCGCGGTCGGCGAGGCGCTGTGGGTCGCGGCGCACCTGCGCCGACGCCCGCTCGAGGTCATCCCCGTCGGGCGGCCGTGGATGGACCGCACCGACTGGGGGCGGTCGTGGAAGCCGTGGCTGCGCGGCACCGCGTACGGGTTCCCGTTCGGCGCGCTGCCCGCCGGCGGCGCCGAGATGCCGACGTTCCTCTCGTACATCACCGAGCGGAGGCTCGCCGGGAAGCACAAGGCGGAGTTCGGCAAGGGCGCCATCGAGGGCGTCGCCGGCCCGGAGGCGGCGAACAACGCGTCCGCCGCCGGCACCCTCGTCCCCCTGCTGGCCATCGGCCTGCCGACCACGGCCACCGCCGCCGTCATCCTCGCCGCGATGCAGGGCTACGGGCTGCAGCCCGGCCCGCAGCTGTTCGAGGCCGAGCCCGAGCTGGTCTGGACGCTGCTGGCCAGCCTGTTCGTCGCCAACACGCTGCTGCTCGTCATCAACCTGCCCATGGCGCCGCTGTGGGCGAAGCTGCTGCGCATCCCCCGGCCCTACCTGTACGCGGGAATCCTGTTCTTCGCGGTGCTCGGCGCGTACAGCGTGAACTTCCAGTGGTTCGACGTGGCGCTGCTGGGGCTCTTCGGGGCGCTCGGGTTCGCGATGCGGCGGTTCGGGCTGCCGGTGCTGCCGCTGATCGTCGGCGTGATCCTCGGGCCGCGGCTCGAGGAGCAGCTCGCGCAGGCGCTGCAGCTCTCGCGCGGGGACGTGTCCGCGTTGTGGGGCGAGCCCGTCGCGGTGATCGTCTACGTGGTCATCGCGGCGCTGCTGCTCGGCCCGCTCGTGCTGCGGCTCGTCCCGGGCCGGCAGGGGCCGGAACGGCTGGAGGACGACATCGACGCACTCGAGGAAGAGGTGAGGTCATGACCGTCGTCGTGGGCTGGACGGCCGACGCCCGGGGGCACGCCGCGCTCGAACGCGGGGTGCAGGAGGCACGCCTGCACGGCGAGGCGCTGCTCGTCGTCAACGCGACGACGGGGACGTCGACGGTCGACGACCGGTTCGCCGGCGCCGCCGACGTCACCGAGCTGCGTACGCAGCTCGCGACGCTGGGCGTCGAGGCGGAGGTGCGCCAGCCCGTCGTCCGCGACGTCACCGAGGCGCTGCTCGCGGTCACCGAGGAGGTCGACGCGTCCGTGCTGGTCATCGGCATCCGGCACCGCTCGCCCGTCGGCAAGCTCATCATGGGCTCGACCGCGCAGCGGATCCTGCTCGACGCGCGGTGCCCGGTGCTGGCGGTGAAGGCGACGGACGGGCGCTGAGGTCGGGCGCGGGCGGTCCGGGCGGTGATGCCCGACGATGGCTGCCATGCCGGTCGTCGTCGTGGTGCAGGTGGTGCTCGTGGCCGCGGCCGTCGCGCTCGTGGCGCGGGTCCTGTGGTCGGCGAGGAGCGCCACGGACGCGCGCCGGCGGCTCGCGCGGGCGCGGACGGCGTCGGGCGAGGTCGTCGCCGTCGAGGCCGTCGCCGGGCAGGACGTGCCGACCGTCCGGTACCACGTCGCGGGCGAACGCCTCGAGGCGAGCCCGCGCACGCCGCGCCCCGGCAAGCGCTACCTGGTCGGCCAGCCGGTGGACGTGCGGTACGACCCGCAGGAGCCGGCGTGGATGACGGTCGAGTCGGTGCAGGGCGACGCGCGCGTGCCGCGGCCGCGGGGGGCGGCGGCGTCGACGGTGGCGGCGGGCGTGCTCGTCGTCGCGGCGGTGCTGCTGCAGCTGGTGGTCTGACGGGCGCGCGGCCCGTGCCGCCGGACGACGACCGCTAGCGTGCTGGGGTGACCGCCGCGCCGTACCCCGCCCCGCAGCCCGCCCGACCCGACCGGCCGCGCAGCACGTCGCTCACCGGCCCCGTGGTCACGACGTCGATCGGCGTGCTGGTGCTGCTGGCGGCGCTCGTCGTCGGGCTGCTCACCGCGCGCACGTTCGTCGGGCTCGTGACGTCGGACGTCCTCTCGTCCTCCGGCGAGCCCGGCCCGGACGTCGTCGCGGACGCACCGGCCCCCGGTGCGACGACCGCGACGCTCGAGGCCGGGCAGCGCTACGCCGTGCACCTGGCGTGGCCGGCGCAGAGCGCGATCGAGCCGCGGCTCACGGACGTGGTGCTGCTCCAGGCGCCCTCCGGGGACGTCGTCGCCGCGGACGGCGACCCGGCCGTCGACGGCACGTTCACCGCGGGCCGGTGGTCGATCGAGACCGTCGCCGCGTTCACCGCCCCGGAGTCGGGGACCTACCAGGTGGCCGTGCCGACCGCCGACGTGGCCGACGCGCGCGTGCTCCTCGCGCCCGACCAGGACGTCGCGCCGTTCGTCGGCGGGGTGCTCGGCTCCGTGGCCGGGGTGTTCGGCGTCCTGCTGCTCGGCGCGTTCGGCGCCGGGCTGGTGCTCGGCGGCGTGATCTGGTGGGTGGTCCGCGCGCGGGCGCGCCGGGCGGTCCGTCCGGCCTGAGGTCGCTCAGAGCACCGCGACGTCGTACGCGCGGACGCGGTCGTCGACGGTGACGAGCCGCA
Organism: Cellulomonas pasadenensis; assembly: GCF_047229365.1. NCBI lineage: Bacteria > Bacillati > Actinomycetota > Actinomycetes > Micrococcales > Cellulomonadaceae > Cellulomonas > Cellulomonas pasadenensis. The sequence goes on from NZ_JBFTEP010000026.1 coordinate 25,811, forward strand.
GGTCCTCCGCCTGGGCCTGCACCACCAGCATCCGGTCGAACGGGTCGCGGTGGTGCCAGGGGAGGTCGCGCAGCCGCTCGGCGTGCGCGGCCGTGAACGGCAGCGCGACCAGTCCCTGCGCGTCCAGGATCTCGGCGATGCCCGGCGGCGCGTCGAGCTTGCCGAGCGACGCCGTGATGGCCATCTCCGCGATGCTCACCGCCGAGACGAGCACGTCGTTGCGGACGTCGGCGATCGCGTCGCGGTGGCGCGGTCCCAGCTTCGGGTCGTCGGCGAGCCACCACAGGATCACGTGCGTGTCGAGCAGGAGCCTCACGCGCCGTACCAGCCGCGCGCGTCGGCGTCGGTGAACCCGTCGAAGTCGTCCGCCACCACGATCCTGCCCGCGAGCGCCCCGGGCGTCCGGACCTGCGGGCGCGCGGGCAGCGGCACCACCCGTGCGACGGGCCTGCCGTGCCGGGTGATGACCGTCTCCTCGCCCGCCTCGGCGCGCGCGACGATGCGCGACAGGTGCGTCTTGGCGTCGTAGATGCTGACCGGGTCCACCGCACCACTGTCGAACTCTGACCAGATCTGGTCAGGACCGCGCACCGGACGATCGGCCACGTGCCGCGGTCTCCCGGCCATGGTCCCCGCGGGCGTCGCGCGGTGGGCTGGGCCCATGACCCCGACCGACGTCCTCACCCTCGCCGCCGGCGTCGCGACCGCCCTCGTCGGCGGCGTGCTGCTCGCCTTCTCCGCGTTCGTCATGACCGGGCTGCGCGCGCTGCCGCCGGCGGCCGGGGCGGAGGCCATGCGTGCGGTCAACCGCGCGGCGCTGCGCCCGCCGCTGATGCTCGTGCTGCTCGGCGCGCTCCTGCTCGACCTCGCGGCCGCCGTCGTCGCCGTCGCGGGCGACGCGCCGAGCGCCGGGTCGGCCGTCGCCGGTGCGGCTCTCTACGTCGTCGGCGGGATCGGCGTCACGGCCGTCGGCAACGTGCCCCTCAACGAGCGCCTCGCGCGCACCGCGGACCCCGCCGGCGAGTGGGTGCGGTCCGCGCCGCGGTGGGTGGCGTGGAACCACGTGCGGGCGCTCGCGTGCGCGGTCGCCGCCACGTTCCTGCTCCTCGCCGCCCGCTGACCCGGTGCTCGCCTCCTGGCGGGAGCGCGCGACGGGCCCGGCGGCGGGTCCGCCGTCGAGCCCGGGCCCGCTCCCCTCCTCATGCCAGCGCGGGGGCCGTCTCCAGCGCCGCCACGTGGTCGAGGATCTTGTCGAGCACGACCGCGCGGTCGAACTGCAGCGCGTACTCCCGCGAGCGCTCCGCCCACGCCGCCCGGTCGACCGGGTCGGTGGCGAGGACGTCGTCGAGGGCCGCCGCGATCGCGTCGGGGTCGGACACCGGCACGACGACGGCCGTGTCGCCGACGGCCTCGCCGATGCCGCCCGTGTCGGTGGTGATGACCGGGCCGCCGCCGGACAGCATCTTCTCCGCGAGCGCGATGCCGAACGTCTCGACGAACTCCGGCCGCGGCTTGCTCGGCAGGACGAACGCGGTGCACCCGGCCATGAGGTGCGACTTCTCGTCGTCGGAGACGTCGTCGAGGAACGTGATGCGGTCGGCGACGGGGGTGGCGGCCGCGAGCGCGCGCAGCTCGTCCGCCTGCGGGCCGTTGCCGGCGATCACCAGGCGCTGCCCGGCGGCCGGCGCGCCGGAGCGCACGAGCCCCTCAACGAGTCAGAAGTGGTCGTGAGACCGACCGCGGCGCTGCCGGATGCGTCAGCGACCTGCCCCGTTGGAACCACGCGCGTCTGCCTCAAACGAACCGCGAAGGTGGCCGCGTCGGTACGGGCCGGGAGCGGCGCAGCAGGTACCGTTCTTGCCTGCGGCTTCGCCGTACAGGTCAACGAACCACGCCAAGGTGTGGTGATCCCGCAAGGGGCGTCTGGGGAGGACGAGACGATGGTACGCGGCCACGTCCGGAAAGCCGAGGCCAGCAAGGCGCCCATCAGTCGGCACCTCGGTCGATGGAATCGCAATGACTGACCAAATCGGCAACGCGCTTTCACGATTCGCCAAAGAGTGCACTTCACGGGGACACGAATGGTGCAACGGCGCACACGGTTGTACCGAAGCATTAGCAGCCCACATGGCGCATGAGGCGGACGTCGAGGGCGCCACTTCGTTCGACGTGTCGAAGGAAGTGCTCGAGCGCGGCGGCGAATGGCCCGGGCACCATTGGTCGACACCCGCCCTGCTCAGGCTAGTGAAGACTGAAGCCCTCGAGCCACCGCGGCGCGACCCTCGGCGCCGCATCATGCGGGTGACTACTGCGCTTGCTCGGCTCGGCGAGCGTGGAATTCCTGCCGATGCAGTTGTCCGAACCTGTCTCGGTCCAGCGCTAGTCCGGCAGATCATCATTGAAGCGGCGTCCATTTGGGTGCTAACGAACGACGGACGTTTGCCCCGGGGCGCTTTCGCTGAGATGGAAGCCTGGATGGACCTGTTCGACTCCGATCCGGCGCTTACGGGCGTGGATCGCTCATCACTTCCTGAGGTCGTTTCCGCAACAATCACAGGAGATGTTGCGCGACGCGCACGCGAATGGCTACGGGATGCGTCCATGGCGCACGTGCTGTCGTGGCGACTGGACGGCTACCTCAAAACCGATGTTGAAGAGTCTGACATTATGCTCCCCGCTGGCGTGGGTGCAACACTATGGGTCTCTGATCGCTTCACCGAGACCTATCTGGACAAGTGGTCGCGGGAATCCCTTGAATGGGAGCTGGTCTTCCTACACGAACCCGTCGAGACGGCAGGCCGAGTTGGCCTCGCGGTAGAACTACTTCGGGAGCGGCCCGTCACGATGCAGCAGATCGTCGACGCTCTTTCTCGCCGTTTATCGGGGGCCGTCGGAGACGACCCGGTGGCACATGGCCTCCGAACAGAGGAGATCATCCATGCGATCGTCGGCATGATCCGCGACGGTCAACAGTCTGCGGCCCAAGAGATGGCTGCTCGCGCGGTGCGCCAGGCTCCCGAGAACGGATATCTCTGCAACGTGCTTGCCTTTTGCCTAATTCCAGTAAATAGCGACGCGTCGCACCAAGTCTTGGATCGTCTCATCGGTACTCGCGATGCGAGAGTGCGAGCAACTGTGGCAATGAATCGCGCCACGCTATACATCGCCGAAAAGAATGCATCAATGGCTCGGGCAATCGTCGCCGAGGTGCCCAATAATGGCTGGCAGGTTTGGTGTTGGGCGCCGGATTCCCTGGACGGTGAACCGCGCCTTCTCGCGACGAGTTTCGCCGAATGGCGGACGCTTGCCAATGCAGTGATCGACGGGCTCAACGTCCAAGATGCCGGGTGATCTCCTTCATCGGAAGAAGAAGGTGCAGGGCGTCCACGGGCGAGGTAAGGAAGTCGCCATTCGAGAGATAGAAACTGCGAGCAGCTTCGTCTCGGCAGTGGATGAGCAAAGCAGCAGCGCCGACACCTTGGCTAGCCTGGTAAGCCTGTTCGATTGCGTGGCGGAGTAAGCCAGCGCCCACCCCCTTTCCCTGAGCAGTCTCGTCGACCGCGAGTCGAGCGAGAAGGACACAAGGCGTTTGGGACGGACGGTTCTTCTGCATTTTGTCCGGCAGGTCGCTCTTTGCGTAGGCGGACATTGCAATCGCGTAGTAGCCGAGCACCACCGTGTCACAGGTCGTCACATACGTGACCGCGTTACTTGCCCGCTGGTTCTCCCAGGCGAAGCGCCGGAACCAATCGTCCAGTTCCGGCGCTCCGCTGGTGAATCTGTCCCGGATATCACTACGCGCAAGCTTTCGAGGCGCCTCGAGAATCGCAGGAGTCATCGGGTCTTCGGCGTGAATGGCTGGCCGAAAGGGGTGGGCCGGGACCAGAGCTTCTCAAACTTCTCCGTAGACTCCAAAGGGGTGTCAAGCAGTCGAAGAAACTCGGCGTACTGCTCCTCACTAGCAACGAACCACCGGCGCTCTGCCAAGATTCGCTCAGCCTGGTCAACGGCAGTGTCGAGGATGAAGTCCGTCATGGTGCGGTCCGTCGCGGCTGCCGCGTGGCGCAGAATGGACTCCTGGCGCTCGGTCGCGCGGACTTCGATTCGTTGATTCTTGGTCATGCGGGATGTCGCGCGTGCGGGCGCGGTGTGCCGGCTCATGGCTTCCCTCCAGATGCGTACGTACAACGTACGGACGTCGTGCCAGACAGTCAAACAGATTCACCCGCCGGTGCAAGCGGAGCGGCGTACGCCGTCACGTGGGCACCGGTACCCAGGCCAGCGCCGCCACGTGGTCGAGGATCTTGTCGAGCACGACCGCGCGGTCGAACTGCAGCGCGTACTCCCGCGAGCGCTCCGCCCACGCCGCCCGGTCGACCGGGTCGGTGGCGAGGACGTCGTCGAGGGCCGCCGCGATCGCGTCGGGGTCGGACACCGGCACGACGACGGCCGTGTCGCCGACGGCCTCGCCGATGCCGCCCGTGTCGGTGGTGATGACCGGGCCGCCGCCGGACAGCATCTTCTCCGCGAGCGCGATGCCGAACGTCTCGACGAACTCCGGCCGCGGCTTGCTCGGCAGGACGAACGCGGTGCACCCGGCCATGAGGTGCGACTTCTCGTCGTCGGAGACGTCGTCGAGGAACGTGATGCGGTCGGCGACGGGGGTGGCGGCCGCGAGCGCGCGCAGCTCGTCCGCCTGCGGGCCGTTGCCGGCGATCACCAGGCGCTGCCCGGCGGCCGGCGCGCCGGAGCGCACGAACCCCTCGATCAGGTCGTCGACGCCCTTGGCGTGCGCGAGCCGCGACAGGAACAGCACGTACCCGTCGCGCTCGAGCCCGCGGGCCGCGAGCACGGCGTCCGTGCCCTCCTCGGTGCGCGACAGGTACGCGCCGACGTCGATCGCCGGGTACGACACCTCGACGCGCGCGGCGCACTGCTCGGCGAACCGCGTGCCGTGCCTGGCGTCGATCGCCGACGCCTCGGTGACGATCAGGTCGCGCGTGTACCGGGACACCGCGAGGCAGACGTCGTGCGACAAATACTGCGCGAGCACGTGCGCGGCCGCGCCGAACCGGTCCTCCTCGACGCAGGCGCGCACCACGTTCGTGACGTCCGAGCCGACGGCCTCGGCCACGGTGACGACGTCGACCGGCAGGCCCGTGCGGCGGGCGACCGCCACCGCGTCCGCGACGGCGGTGGCGTGCGGCGACAGGTACAGCGACAGCGCGACCGTGGGCACGCCGTCGGTGAACAGCTCGACGAGCCGGCCGGTCAGACCCGCGAGGTAGCGGCCGTCGGGCACCTTGTAGTCGCCGACCGGCGCGGGCCGCTCGACGACCACACCCTCCCGGTACGGCAGCACGCGGTCCAGCGGCTTGAGCGGCAGCCCCGCCTCCTGCAGCCGGTCGATGGGCCAGGTGACGATGCGGACCTCGTCGAAGCCGCGGTCGAGCGCGGCCTCCGCGAGGTTGCGGGCCTCGCCGGAGTGGCCGCAGATGACCGGGTCGGCCCGGACCACGATGACCAGGCGGCGGGCGCGACGCGCGTGGTGGGCGGCGGCGGAGGTGGTCACGGCGTCGTCCTCTCGGTCCGGGGTCCGGACGGGGTCGGGTGAGGTCGGGTGAGGTCGGGTGGGGTGCAGCGGGTGCGTGAGGGCGCCCGGGTCAGGGGCGGGCGAGCCGTCCGGCCGGCGCCCCGGCGGGCGGGTGCGGTGCCGGTGCGCTGGGTGGTCGATGGGCGGTGCCCCACCGGGACGGTTCCGGGCCGAGGCCGATGAGCAGCCGGCCCCCGCCGTGCAGCTCGCCGCCGGTGAGGTACGGGCGGTCGAGCGGCTCGCCGTCGAGGTGCACGGACTGCACGTACTGCGCCGGGCCGCCGGGCTCGGGCTCGACGAAGCCGGTCGTCTCGACGGTGAGCGGCCGGCCGCCCACGTCGATGCGCGCCTCGCGCCACGCGGGCGCGTTGATCAGGAACTGGTTCTGCCCCGCCACGGGGAAGAGCCCCAGGGTGGCCCAGACGTACCAGGACGACAAGCCCCCGGAGTCGTCGTTGCCCGGCAGGCCGCCGCGGCCGGTGCCGAACTGCTGCTGCACCACGTCGTGCACGACCTCGGCGGTGCGGTCGGGGCGGCCCGCATACATGTACGCCCAGGGCGCCTCCATGTCCGGCTCGTTGTTGAGCCCCTCGAAGCGCTCGAGCGCGTAGCCGGCGAGCAGCTCGTCCGCGTCGGGAGCCAGGCCGGGCTGCTCGACGGGCTCGGCGCCGTAGCCGAAGAAGCGGTCGAGGAGCCCGACGAACGCGTCGTCGCCGCCCGCGAGGTCGATGCGCGCCGCCATGTCGTGCATGAGCCGGAACGAGTAGTTCCAGCGGCCGCCCTCGTAGTACGTCGAGTCGACGAGCAGGCCGTCCGGCCCGAACGCGTTGACCCAGCGGGCGGCCAGCGGCCGGAACTGCTCCACCAGCGTGAGGTCGCCGACGCGCGCCGCCACGATCGCGCTGCACCAGTACCCGAACGCGAGGTCCAGCGTGTGGCTGATGGGGTGGGCGCGGCCGCGCAGCAGGAACTCCTCGCCGTACGTCCGCCGCAGGTCGTTGTGCATGTGCACCAGCGCCCAGTCCCAGTCCACGCCGGGCAGCCCGAGCGAGCACAGGTCGGCCAGGAACGTGTGCGCGAGGGCGGACCCCTGCCGCGAGAACCGGTCCGCCCCGCGCGCCATCCGGTAGCCGATCGGGAGGTTCCCCTCCTCCTCCGCGATCTGCAGGAGCGCGTTCGCGAGCTCGACGGCGCGGTCGGGGACGAGCGCGGTGAGCAGCGGCAGCTGGGTGCGGTAGATGTCCCACATCGTCGACAGGTCGAACGCGAACGGGCCCGGCGTCGGCCAGAACGGGCTCTCGTCGGGGGCGAGGCACGGCTTGACCAGCGAGTGGTACAGCGCCGTGGCCATGACGGTGCGGCGGTCGGACGACGGCGTGTCGACAGCGACCTTGTCGAGGTGCTCGCGCCACACGGCCTCCGTGCGCTCGCGGCGCAGGTCGAACGCCCGCGGCTCGTCGCCGCACTCGTCCACGAGCGTGTCGCGCGCCTGGTCGACGCCGCGCAGCGAGAACCCGAACCGCAGCTCGACGACCTGACCCGGCTCCGTCGGGCCGGCCCACATGAGGCCGAACGGGCGCAGGGTCGTCGGGCGGATGCGGTCGAAGTCGAGTCGCGTCCCGCCGGGCATGAGGCGCCGGTCGTACCAGAGCATCTGCCGCCAGTGCGGGGCGTCGCACTCGACGCGCACCGCGAGCGGCGCGCCCTCGACGACGATCTCGCCCTCCGCGACTCCGGGCGCGACCGAGCCGAGGTGCGCACGCAGCGGCACCGTGCGCCCGTAGGGGATGTCGAGCCCGCCGAGCGAGAAGTCGATGACCAGGCGGGCGTCGTGGTGCGCGGGGAACGTGTACCGGTGCACGGCGGACTTGGGGCCGACCGTGACCTCGCAACGGATGCCCGACGACAGCGTCGCGGCGTAGTACCCGGGCGACGCCTCCTCGTCGACGACGTCCCACACCTGTCCGAGGTCGTCGAGCGGCCGCAGCATCGGCGTCACGCGGAAGTAGTTGTAGTACTTGCGGATGGCGCCCGTGCCGGACTGCTGGAAGTGCGTGAACCCGCTGGCGACCTGCCGGTCGTGCAGCACGGGCGGCAGGCCCTCGGTCGACAGGTCGTAACGCCCGTAGCCGGTCGGGTACGCGCCCGAGTAGGCGCACGCCGAGACCATGCCGAGCGGGTAGGTCGCGCCCGGGTGCGTGTTGCCGACCTGCGGCTTCGGCCACCACCACGTCGCGGCCAGGCCGGTCGCCGGCGGCAGCGACGTCTGCTCGGTCCCGATGAAGGGGTCGACCTGCTCGAACACCGGCACCTCCCACGTCCCTCGCACCGGCCCCGCGCACGGTCGGCACAGCGTGGCGCCTGGTGGGCCGCGCTGTAAACGACCTGGGGGTGAACGGTTCGGCGACCGGCGGACCGCCGGACCGCGGACGGCGCCCGCGACCCGGCGACGGTACGAGCCGGGTGTGTCCGCGGTGTTGCCGCGAGGTCACGACCTGTGCGGCCGTCCGCCCGCCGCGGGGCTGTGGTCGGGCGGGCGTCGGTCAGTGGGGCGTCCGTCGGTCGGGCACGGCTTCAGCCGTCCGCAGCGAGCCCGAGCAGGTCGCGGAGCCACGTGTCGACGTCGTGGAGCGTCGCGTCGTCGACGAGCCCGGCGACGCGCGAGAGGCGCTCCCGCGCGATCGTCCGCGGCTGCTCCGTCATCGCCCAGGACGGCCGCCCGAGCCCGACCCGCCCGCGCAGCGGCACGTGGTTCGACCAGCCCCGGTCCACCGCCGTCACGGGCAGGACGACGACCACGGTCGTCACGGTCTCGAGGTACTGCCGCGACGCGACGACCAGGACCGGCCGGTGGCCGTCCTCCTGGCGGCCGCGCGCCGGCGCGAGGTCCGCCCAGGCGACCGTCCCGCGCCGGAGCGGGGAGGCCGCCGCGCCGGACGGTGGTGCGTCGTCCCCCGCCGTCACCGGTCGGCCGGCGTCACGTCCCAGGCCGCCGCGTCGTCGGCGTGGGCGACGTCGGGTGGGGTCCGCGCCCTCTCCTCCCGCAGGCGCGCGAAGCGCTGCTCACGCAGCCACGATTCGAGCAGGGTCTCGATGAACGACCCGGTGGTGAGGCCGCGTCGCCTGGCCTCGGCGTTGAGGCGGTCACGCAGGGACGAGTCGAGCTTCACCGTGGTCGCCGTCATCGCCGCGGTATACGCGCGGTATACCGGTCAGCACAGGCGGGCCAGGCTCTCGAGCGCCGCGAGCGGGTCGGGACCGGCAGGCAGGAGCACCACGCTCGTGACGCCGGCCTCGGCGAGCACGGCGACGCGGGCGCGGACGTCGTCCGGCGTCCCCGCGAGCGCGAGCCGGGCCACCCACTCCGCCGGCAGCCGGGCCGCGAACTCCTCCCGCGTGGCGCACGACGCGCGCAGCGCGCGGAAGTCGTCCGCGAAGGGCAGCGGCGCGATGTGCACGTCCCAGTCGGGCTCGCCGATCCACGCGAGCGCCGGGCGCGCCGTGTCGAGGGCCGCGGCACCGTCGTCGTCCACCGCCGCCACCTCGTAGCCGACCACCCGGTGCGGGCCGGTCGGCGCGACCTGCGCGAGCGCCGCGCGGGCGTACTCGGGCGTCACCGGCTCGGCGAGGACCGTGCCGTCGGCGACGCGTCCCGCCGCGGCGAGGGACCGGGGGCCGCGCACGCCCGCGAGCAGGTCCGGCACGACGTCGGGCACCGACGACGGGTCCAGCGCGACGTCGCGCAGGCCGAGCGGCGAGCCGTCCGGGCTGGTCACCGTCTCGCCGCGCAGCAGGGCCCGCAGCGTCGTGACGTACTCCTCGAGCAGCGTCAGCGGCCGGGCCGGCCACGCGCCGACGGACCGCACCCAGTCCGGCATGCCGTGCCCGATGCCGACGTCGACCCGGCCGGGGAACAGCTGCGCGAGCGTCGCGACCTCCATCGCGGCGAACGCGACGTTGCGCACGGCCGCGGGGAGGATGCCGATGCCGACGCGGACGCGCGTGGTCGCGGCCAGCACGGCCGCCGCCTGGGCGATCCCGCCGCGGAACCCGAGGTCCTCGACGACCCACAGCTCGTCGAAGCCGGCGTCGTCCGCGCGCCGCGCGAACGTGAGCACCTGGGCGTGGTCGAGGTCGCGGGGGAGCATCACGCCGAGGGCGGGGGTCCGTGTCATGCGTCATGCCTACCAGCACCGTCCGACGTCCCCGGGCCGGGAGCAGGCGCGGACGCGCGGCGGGCGCGCACCGCCGACGTCACCACCGCGGCGCCCGTGCCGACCAGCCACACGACGGCCGGGTACATGGTCGCCCGCTGGCCCGCGCCCGGACCCCGCCCCAGCTCGACCCCGACGGCGTCCAGCACCGTGGCGACGGCACCCGCGCCGCCCAGCACGAGGGAGGTCACGGCCCACGCACGGTGCCGGCGCAGCAGCGCCGCCCCGGCGACGAGCGCAGCGAGGTTCCCGCCGACCACCGCCAGCACCGAGCCGACGTTGTGCACGACGTACCGCGGCACGCCGCCGACCGGCTCCGTGAGCGACCCCGGCACGAGCCCGACCCACGCGACGCCGACCGCGTGCGCGAGCACCGCCCCGACGACCCACCGGCGCGCGCCGCCGGGCACCAGGTCGCGCAGCAGCACCACCGCGGCGACCACGAGCAGCGCGTGCACCACGAACCCCGCGTTCATCACCGCGTGCAGCGGCGAGCACACCGTCCGGCCGGTCAGCTCGGCGCACTCGGACAGTCCCAGGTCGCTGACGTAGTGACGCGCCCGGCTGTACGGCACGACGTCCCACGCCGCCGCCACGACCTCCTCGACGACCAGCACCTGCACGGTCGCGAGCAGCAGCAGCCCGCCCACGACGTGCCGCCGCCGGGCCGTCGCGTCCGGCGTCCCCGTCACCCGTCCATGCTCCGCGACGCACGGCACGTCGGCAGCCCGTGCGCCCGCGGCGGCGCGCGGCCGGCAGGCG
>NZ_JBFTEP010000027.1:0-34695 GCF_047229365.1 Cellulomonas pasadenensis
GTGGACGGCCGCGCCGCGGGGCCCGCCTGCGAACGGGTCGTGCCCGCCGGCGGCAGGGTCGCTCCGGGCCCCGGCCGGCCCGCGCTGCCCGCCGGCGCCTGGGTGTCGGCGGGACGCTGCAGCGCGGGGCCACGGTCGGCACCGCGCAGGGCGCGGCGCGACGAGGGCGCCGTGGGGGCGTCCGGCGTCGCGGTGGCCGGCCCCCCACCGGTCGCTCCGGTCGCCGTCGGGGCGCCGGCCGGCACCCGCCCGGGGCCGGGCGGCGCGGTGCGGGCGCCCGTCGGTGCCTGCGGGCCGTCGCCCGGGGCGGCCGCGGGCAGCGCGGTGGTGGCGGTCGCGTCCGCGCGCGTCGACGATCCCGGCCGCGGCCCTGTTCCTGTCCCCGTTCCTGTCCCTGGCGCCGTCGGACGGCCCGCGGGCGCGCCCTCGGGGCCGCCGGCCGGGTGCGTCGTCTCCGCGGCGGGCGTGGACTCGTCGCGGGCCGCGCGCACGCCGGCGTCGGCGACCGCGCCGCGGGCCTGGAGCTCGCGCATCTGCCGCCGGGTCAGCTGGACGGGGGTGCCGTCGCCGTCGACCACCGGCAGCGGCCCGGTGAGCACGGGGGTCCAGTCCTGCTCCGGACGACGGCGTCCGCGCAGGACGTCACGCGCGAGCAGCGCCAGGGCCGTGAGCAGCAGCAGCGAGCCCACGGCGACGCACGGCACGAGCCAGGGCGTCGTGACGACCTGCGGCCAGGCGAGGGACACCCGCGGCGTCGCGGTGCCCGTGCCGGCCGCGAGCACGCTCCACCGGCCCGGCTGGGCGGTCCACGTCAGCTCGGCGGACCCGGTCCCGGAGGCCTCCGCGACCCACAGGTCGGACCCGGTGGGGTCGGGGACGGTCGCGGCACCGTCGGCCGGCGCCGCACCGTCGGCCGGCGCCTCACCCTCGGCCGGCGCCTCACCGTCGGCCGGCGCCTCACCCTCGGCCGGCGCCTCACCCTCGGCCGGCGCCTCACCCTCGGCCGGCGCCTCGCCCTCGGCGGGCGCCTCCTCCTCCGCCGGGGCGGGCGTCGGCCCGTCCTCCACGGCCAGCTCGTGCCAGCCGTCGAGACCCGTCACACGCTGGTGGGGGTCGGCACCGACCCAGCCGGTGACGTCGGTGTCGCGGCCCACGGCGAGCACGACCGGCTGGTCGTCGTCCGCCTCCACGCGCACGGTGACCTCCGTCGCCCCGAGCTCGAGCACACCGGGGTCCGTGACCACGAGGTGCTCGTCCGCGGAGACGGTCGCGACGAGGACGTCGTCGGCCCGCCACAGGGTCGCCGAGGCGACGCCGAGGGCGATGACGACGACGCCGACGACGCCGACCAGGGCGACCACCAGTCGCTTGAGCACGCAGGATCCTCTCGACGACGAACGATCCAGGATAGGCCGCAGGCCCCCGGACCGGGCGAACCGGGACGGGTCGGCCCACCCGGCGGCACCTCCCCCGCGCCCCGCGCACGCCCTGGTCGGACGAGTGCGCGCGACGCGCGGCGCGGTCCGGGAGGCCCTGGTCGCGACGCCGTCCGCGCGTATCCTGGCCACGGAGCACCGGCCCGCCGAGGACGACCTCGGCCACCCGCGACCGCCGGGCCCCCACCCCTGGAGGATGCCCCCGTGCCCGATGCCCGGACCCCGTTCCCCGTCGTCAGCTTCCGCGGCTACGACCGCGAGGCCGTCGACCAGGCCGTCACGTCCCTCGAGCAGGCGCTCGCCGAGGCCCGGGCCCGCGTCGAGGCGCTCGACTCGGAGAAGCTGCAGGTCTCCGGGGAGCTCTCGGAGGCGCAGCGCCAGCTGCGCGAGGCCGACCGGCCGACGTACTCGGGGCTCGGGTCGCGCATCGAGCAGCTGCTGCGCTCGGCGGAGGAGCAGTCGTCGGACGTCGTCACGCAGGCGAACGCCCAGGCCGCCGACGCCCTCGCCCGCGCCAAGCTCGCCGCCGGCCAGCTGCGCTCGCGCGCCGAGAACGAGGTCGCCGAGCTGCTGGCGACCGCGCGGCGCGAGGCGGAGGAGGTCCGCGCGACCGCGGCCGCCGAGGCGGAGAGCTCGCTGGTCGCGGCGCAGCGCCGCGCCGAGGAGCTCGTCGGGTCCGCCGAGCGCGAGGCGGCGCGCATCCAGAGCGCCGTGACCACCGAGGAGAGCGAGCGCCGGACCTCGCTCGAGCGTGAGCTGGGCACGCTGCGGGCGCGCGTCGAGAACGAGGCCACGCAGCTGCGGATCGCGACCGAGCGCACCGCCACGGAGCTGCGCAGCCGCACCGAGGCCGAGACCGCCGCGCAGCGCGACGAGGCCGAGCGGTACGCGCAGGACCTGCGCCAGGCGGCCGACCGCGACACCACGGAGCTGCGGCAGCGCACCGAGGCGGAGGCCGCCCAGCTGCGGGCCGACGCCGACCGCTACGCCGCGCGCGTGCGCTCCGAGACGAACGCCGAGGTCGCCGCGTGGCGGCAGGGTGCCGCGGAGGAGACCACCGCGCTGCGCGCCGCCGCCGCCGAGTACGCCGACGCCACGCGCGCCGCGGCCGAGCGGGACGCCGCCGCGCTGCAGCAGCGCGTCGCGGCCGAGGTCACGGCCCTGCGCGGGGAGGCCGAGCAGTACGCGGCGCACCTGCGGGCCACGGCCGAGCGCGAGGCCGGCGAGCTGCGTGCCACCGCGGCGGACGACGTCGCGCGCATGCGCGCCGAGGCGGAGGACGCCGTCGCCACGCTGCGCACCGAGTCCGAGCAGTACGCCGCCCAGCTGCGCGCGCTGGCGGACCGCGAGACGTCCGAGCTGCGCGAGCGCACGCAGCACGAGACGGCGCACCTGCGCGAGACGACCGTGCGCGAGACCGACGAGCTCCGCGCGACGACGGAGCGTGAGACGTCCGAGCTGCGCGCGACCGCGGAGCGGGAGGCGACGGAGCTGCGCGAGCGCACCCGGCTCGAGGTGGAGCGTCTGCAGACGGAGGCGCGCCGCGCGATCGGCGAGGCCACGACGGGTGCACGCGCCCGCGCCGACGAGCTCGTGCGCACCGCCGAGCAGCAGCTCGCGGACGCCGAGCTCGCCATCGCGTCCCAGCACGAGATCGCGGAGCGGCAGGACGCCGAGCGGCACGAGGCGGCGCGCGCCGAGACCGAGCGGCTCGTCGCCGACGCCGAGGCGCACGCCGCCGAGGCGGAGGAGCGCGTCGCCAAGGCCCTCGCGCACGCCGAGCGCGTTCGCGTGGACGGCGAGAAGCAGGCCGCCGACCTGCTCGCGAACGCCCGGCGGACCGCGGACCGCGTCGTCGCGGAGGCACGCGAGCACGCCGAGAAGGCCCTCTCGGACGCCCTGACCGAGGCCGAGCGCGAGCGCACCACCGCGGCGCGCCAGGTCGAGGACCTGCACAAGCAGCGCGAGTCGATCACCTCCTACCTCGACGAGCTGCGCCACCTGCTGGGGACCAACCCCGACAAGGCCGCGCTCGAGCAGGCCGGCCGGATCGAGGCGAAGTTCGAGCGCGAGCAGGCCGAGCAGGCACGCGCGCAGGCGCAGCGCCAGGAGCGCGGCCAGGCGCAGGGCGGCGACGCGGCGGCCCCCGCGGACGGCGCGGCCGAGCGTGACGCCCAGGACGACGGCGGTGCCGCGGCGGCCGGTGCGTCGGGGCGCCCGGCGGCGGCGAACCGGCCGGCACCGTCCCGCCCGGCCCGTCCGGTGCGCGCCTCGAAGGCCCGCCCCGCGCCCGTGTCCGCGGCGGTGCCGGTGGTCCCCTCCCCGGCGGTGAGCGCGGCGACGGGGACGGCCGGGCCCGCGGACGGCGGCACGGGCGACGCCGGCGACGCGGCGGCGGACGGCACCGCGTCCGGCGGGCGCTGACGCCGACGTGAGCGGCACGGCCGGCACGCCCGACGCCACCCCCGACCACGCCAGCCCCGGCCACGGCGCCTCCGACCACGGCGGCGACGCCGCGGCGCGCTGGCGCGAGCAGCGGCGGGAGGCGGCGGGCGCGCACGCCGAGGCCCTCGCGGCGCGGCAGCGCGCGGAGAGCGCACGCGCGCGGGCGCTGATCGAGGAGTTCCTCGGCGGCGTCCGTGCGGGCGGGCCGGCGCCCGTGCCGCTGCACGTGCGCAGCTACGACGGGCGCGCGCGGTACCGCACGCCGCTGCACGGCTGGTACCTGCGACGCGACCAGACCGTCGGCGTCGACACCGACGGCGCGTTCTACGTGCTGACCGCGCCGAGCAGCCTCGCGGCCCGCTTCCGCGGGGTGCGGCCCACGCCGCAGGACCCGCCGCTGGTCATCGGCGCCGGCGGCAAGGACGGCGACTCGATCGACATGGCCGACGCCCTGCGTCGCGTGCTCGCCGGCGAGGTCTGAGGAGCGCGCGCTCGGCGCAGCCGTGCCGAGCCGCGCTCAGCGGCCCCCGTCGACCCGCCGGGCGAGCTCCACCAGGGCGGTCGCGACCGTGGCCGGGTCCTCCACCGCCGTGAGGTGCCCCGCGCGCGGCACGACGACGAGCGGCGCACCGCCCGCGACCTTCGCCAGGTCGCGGGCGGCCTCGACGCCCGTCACCTCGTCCTCGTCGCCGACGACGACGAGGACGGGGCCCGTGAACCGCCGCAGCACCTCGGTGCGGTCGGTGCGTGCGGCCATCGCCCGCTGGCTCCACGCGACGCGCGCGGGCGGCTGCTCGTCGATCCACCCCGCGACCCGCGCCACGACGTCGGGGTGGGCGGTGCGCGTGGTCTCCCCCAGCACCGTCCCGACCATCCCGCGGACCGCGTCGACCGACCCGGACGACTCCACCTGCGCCGCGACGTCGAGCCGCTTCGCCCGCGCGTCGGGCGCGTCGGCGGTGGACCTCGTGTCGACCAGCGCGAGCCCGGCGACGAGGTCGGGGTGCCGCTCGAGCAGCGCGAGCGCGACGTAGCCGCCCATCGACAGGCCGGCGACGACGGCACGGTCCACGCCGGCCCCGTGGAGCGCGGCGGCGACCCGGTCCGCGGCGTCGTCGAGCGTGGGGCCCACCTGGTCGAGATCGTCGGCGGCGGGGACGTCGGGCACGAGGACGCGGCGGTCCTCGCCGAGGCGCTCCGCGACGTCCGCCCACATGCGGTGGTCGAGCGGGAAGCCGTGCAGCAGGACGACGGGGGTGGCGGTCATGGTGCTCCTCGGGTCGCGCGGTGCCCGTCGGCCGGACGGTGCCGGCGGGCGCGTGACGTGCGACGACGTCGGCCGCGCGTCGTCGTCGACACTAGCGAGCGGGCCGGTCGGCCACCCGCCGGGCGAGCGCGGCGGCGCGCTCGAGGACGTGCGCGACGCCGTCGTCCGCGTTCGACGGCACGACCTCGTCGACCGTGGAGCGCACGTGCGGGTGGGCGTTGCCGACCGCGAACGACCGTCCCGCCCACGTCAGCATCGGCAGGTCGTTGGGGGCGTCGCCGACGGCCCACACGTCGGCCGCCGCGACGCCGTGCGACCCGGCCCACCGGGCGAGGGTGGCCGCCTTGGTGACGCCCGGGGCGGCGACCTCCCCCAGCAGGCCGGCCTGCGGACCGGTCACGGACGTGGACACGTGCGCGAGGTCACCGAGCGCGCCCTGCAGCGCCGCGACGAACGCGTCCGGGGCGCGGTCGACGCCCGCCGCCGGGTCGACGCGCACGAGCAGCTTGAGCGTCGTCGCGTCGGCGACGTCCTCGATGCGCGCCGCGACGGGGCTGCCCGGCGGCTGCTCGTGCGCGGTCACGAAGCCGTGCTCGGCCGCGAAGCCCCGGGCGCTCTCCGCGGCCAGGTGCACGTGGGGGCCCCACGCGGCGCGCAGCCGGGCGGCGACGGCGGCCACCCGGGCACGGTCCATGCCGTGCTGCTCGAGGACCCGCTGCGCCCCCACGTCGACGACGGACCCGCCGTTCGCGCAGATGGCGACGCCGTGCCCCGCGACGTGCGCGGCGAGCTCGGTGAGCCAGCGGTGCGGGCGCGCGGTCACGAACACGACGACGACGCCGGCGTCCTCGCACGCCGCCAGCGCGTCGACCGTGCGCGGCGACACGGTGCCGTCGGGCGCGAGCAGCGTCCCGTCGAGGTCGCTCGCGACGATCCGCGGCGCCCCGGCGGCCTCGGCGCCCGGGGCCGCCGCCGGCACCGCACCCGTCGTGCCGTCGCCGTTCACCGCCGCGTCGGCCCGCGCCGGCCGCGCGCCTGCCAGCACGCGGTGTGCCAGTGCCGCCGGTCCGCGAGCCCGTCGCGCCACGTGTCGGTGCGCCACGCGACGACGTGCGGCGTGCCGGCGGGCACGAGCTGGTCGCAGCCGGGGCAGCGGTACTCCCGGTCGGAGCCGCGCACCGCCTGGACCACCCACTCGCCGTCGGGCCCGGCCTCGGCCCGCCGGCCGCCGGTCGCCCGGTCGACGTCCAGGGGGACGTGCTCGGTGCCGTACGGGCGGCGGGCGGATCGGCGGCTGCGGGGCACGGGACCATCCTCGCGCGCGAGGCGCGGCGCGCGCCCCCGACGACGACGGCCGGGCACCGTGGCGCTCACCACGGTGCCCGGCCGTCGGGCGGTCCGGCGACGTCAGAGCGTCGCAGCGGACTCCTGCGTCGGGACGACGCGCGTGCGGACGAGCTCGCGGTACCAGCGGCCCGAGTCCTTCACCGTGCGCACCTGCGTGTCGTAGTCGACGTGCACGATGCCGAAGCGGCGGTCGTAGCCGTACGCCCACTCGAAGTTGTCGAACAGCGACCAGACGAAGTAGCCGCCGACCTCGACGCCCTTGTCCATGGCCTCGCCGACCGCGTCGATGTGGTCGTGCAGGTACGCGACCCGGTCCGCGTCGTGCACGCGCCCGTCCTCGGTCACCGTGTCGTAGAACGCGGCACCGTTCTCCGTGATCGCGAGCGGCAGCCCCGGGAACCGCTCGTGCAGCTCGAGGAGCAGGTCCACGAGGCCCTGCGGCTCGATGTTCCAGCCCATCGCGGTGTGCGGGCCGGGCTGCGGGAGCCACTCGACGCGGTCCGCGCCGACCCACGGGCTGACGGGCGACGAGCGGTGGCCGTCGGGGCCCGGCGTGCCGTCGCCGACCGGCGGGGTGCCCCGCTGGACGCGGCCCGTCGAGTAGTAGTTGACGCCGAGCACCGAGATGGGCTGGCGGATGATCTCGAGGTCGCCGTCCTGCACGAACGACCAGTCGGTGATCGACGCCGTGTCGGCGAACACGCGCTCGGGGTACGCGCCCTGGAGCATCGGGCCGACGAAGACCTCGTTGGCGATCGTGTCGATCTGGTTCTTCGCGTCGACGTCCTCGGGGTCGTCCGAGGCCGCGCGCGTGACGTGCAGGTTGAGCGTGACGGAGACCGGGGTCTCGGCGCCGAGCTCCTCGCGGATCGCGCGGGCGGCGAGGCCGTGCGCGAGGTTGAGGTGGTGCACCGCGGCGAGGGCGGCCGCCGCGTCCGTGACGCCGGGAGCGTGCACGCCGGAGCCGTAGCCGAGGAACGAGGAGCACCACGGCTCGTTGAGCGTGGTCCACAGGTGCACCCGGTCGCCGAGCGCGCGCGCGACGAGCCGCGCGTACTCCTCGAACGCGTACGCGGTGGCGCGGTTGGTCCAGCCGCCCTCGTCCTCGAGCGCCTGCGGCAGGTCCCAGTGGTAGAGCGTCACGACGGGCTTGATGCCGGCGCCGATCAGGCGGTCGACGAGCTCGGAGTAGAACGCCAGGCCCTCGGCGTTGGCCTCGCCCGTGCCGGTCGGCTGGATGCGGGGCCACGCGATCGAGAAGCGGTAGGCCTCGAGGCCGAGGTCGGCCATGATCGCGACGTCCTGCTCGAGCCGGTGGTAGTGGTCCACGGCGACGTCACCGGTGTCGCCGTTGAGCACCTTGCCCGGCGTGCGGGAGAAGGTGTCCCAGATCGACGGGCCGCGCCCGCCCTCGTGCGCCGCACCCTCGACCTGGTACGACGCGGTGGCGGAGCCCCAGAGGAAGTCGGCGGGGAACGGACGGCCGGACGGCCGGGTGGTGCTGATCATGGCTGGCCCTTCGAGCTCGGTGCCGGGGCGGACCCCGGCGCGTCGCGGCCTCGGTGCCGCGCGGGTCGAATCGATACGATACACGCCGTGGGATCGCTCTCGCACGTGCCGGCACGCGCGTCCGGCGCGCATCCGGGACGAGCCTCCCACGTCGGCACGGGCGCGGGTCCGCGGACGGCGTGCACCGCCCGCGGACCCGCCCGCGCGCACCGGGTCAGAGCGTGAGCTCGACCGCGTCCTCCCCCGCGGCCGCGTCCACGCGCGCACCGGCGTGCGCCTGCACCGCCCAGGGGCCCGTGGCCCCGGACGCCTCGACCCGCACCCGGTCGCCCGAGCGCGTGACGGTGAACGTGGCGCCGGCCGCGCCGCCCGGGCCCGGCACGTGCGTCGCCGACCGGTGCCCGTCGGGCAGGTCGAACAGGTGCAGCGTCACGCCGTCCGCGAAGTCGTAGTCGGGTCGGTCCGTCCGCGCCCCGACCGGCAGCACCGTGCCCGGCCGCACGTACAGCGGCAGCGAGGCGAAGCCGTGCCGCTCGCGCACCCACCGCGGGCCGGTCACCCGCTCGCCCGTGAGCAGCGAGGTCCACGTGCCCTCCGGCACGTACACGCCCACGTCGCCCTCGGCGTCGAAGACCGGCGCGACCAGCAGGGACGACCCGAGCATGTACTGCGTGTCGACGCCCGCCGCGCCGCGGTCGTCCGGGAACTCCAGGACCATCGGCCGCATGACCGGCACGCCGTCGGTGTGCGCCTCCAGGCCCGCCTGCGCGAGGTACGGCATGAGCGAGAGCTTGAGCCGCGTGAAGGTGCGCGTGACCTCGACGGCCTCCTCGTCGAACGCCCACGGCACCCGGTAGGAGTCCGAGCCGTGCAGCCGGCTGTGCGACGACAGCAGGCCGAAGGGCAGCCAGCGCTTGAACACGGCCGGGTCGGGCGTGCCCTCGAACCCGCCGATGTCGTGGCTCCAGAACCCGAAGCCCGACATCGCGAGCGACAGGCCGCCGCGCAGCGACTCCGCCATCGACACGAACGTCGACTCGCAGTCGCCGCCCCAGTGCACCGGGAACTGCTGCCCGCCCGCGGTCGCCGACCGCGCGAACAGCACCGCCTCGCCCTCGCCGCGCTCCGCGACGAGGAGGTCGAACACGGCGGCGTTGTACAGGTGCGTGTAGTAGTTGTGCATCCGCTGCGGGTCCGAGCCGTCGTGCCAGACGACGTCCGTCGGGATCCGCTCGCCGAAGTCGGTCTTGAAGCAGTCGACGCCCTGGTCGAGCAGCGTCCGCAGCTTGTCCTGGTACCACGCGACGGCGTCCGGGTTCGTGAAGTCGACGAGCGCCATGCCGGCCTGCCACATGTTCCACTGCCAGACCGAGCCGTCCGGGTTCTTCACCAGGTAGCCGCGGGCCTTGCCCTCCGCGAACAGCACCGACCGCTGCGCGATGTACGGGTTGATCCAGACGCAGATGCGCAGGCCCTTGTCCTTGAGCCGGCGCAGCATGCCCTCCGGGTCGGGGAACGTCGCCGGGTCCCACGTGAAGTCGCTCCAGTGGAACTGCCGCATCCAGAAGCAGTCGAAGTGGAACACCGACAGCGGCAGGTCGCGCTCGGCCATGCCGTCGACGAAGTGCGTGACGGTCGCCTCGTCGTAGCTCGTCGTGAACGACGTCGACAGCCACAGCCCGTACGACCAGTCGGGCACGCGCGCCGGCCGGCCCGTCAGGGCGGTGTAGCGGCGCAGGACGTCCTTCGGCGTGGGTCCGGCGACGACGTAGTACGTCAGCGACTGCCCCTCGACCGAGAACTGCGCGCGCGAGACGACCTCCGTGCCGATCTCGAACGACACGCGCTCCGGCTGGTCGACGAACACGCCGTACCCGGCGTCGCTCACGTAGAACGGCACGTTCTTGTACGCCTGGTCGCTGGCGGTGCCGCCGTCGGCGTTCCAGATGTCCACCGTCTGGCCGTTCTTCACGAGCGACCCGAACCGCTCCCCCAGGCCGTACAGGTGCTCGCCGACGCCGAGCGAGAGCTGCTCGCGCACGAAGTGCCGCCCCTCGGCGTCCGTGAGCACGCCGACGCTGCGCGCGAGGGACGACGTGAGCGTGCGCCCGTCGGCCACGAACTCGACGTGCCAGTCGCCCTCGGTCGCCACGCGCGCCTCGAGGCCGCCGGACCGGAACGTCGCCAGCGGCGCGCCCGTGAGCTGCGGCGTCGCGATCTTGACGTCGCCGACCTCCCGGCGCAGCGCGAACGACGGGCCGCGGTCCAGGCCGCCCTGGAAGTGCTCGATCGTCACACCGACGACGCCGTCCATCGGGCTGTGGAACGTCACGGTGACGAGCGGGCGGTTGAGCGTGTCGCCGCGCGAGGTGATCGGTGCCGTCGACGCGTACACCGTGAGCGTGTCGTCGCCGGCGACGACGTCGTCGACGTGGCGCGGGCGCAGCTCGGTGACCCCCGGGAGCAGCTGCCAGTAACCGTCGGTGAACTTCATGGGGTCCTCTCGATCAGAGCCAGGGCGCCGTGCGGGGCCAGGGGCACCCGTCCGGCGAGGTCCGTGCCGGTCAGCAGGTCGTGCCAGGCGCCGTCGAGCGCCACGGTGCGCTCGGCGTCGGCCGCGTTGAGGCAGAAGGTGACGTCGCCGCGGCGCACGAGCTCGACGTCGTCGTCGCCGGCGACCCCGGCGGGGCCGGTCACGCCGGCCGCCGCGACGCACGCGGCCACGACGGCCGCGACGACGTCCGCCGGGGGCGTCGAGGCGACGTACCACCCCTCGCCGCCCGCCGGGTGGCGACGGCGCACGACCGTCGCGCAGCCGTCGAGGTCGCCGCCGACGACGGTGGCGACCGCCTCGCCGTCGTCGACGCGCACGCGCTCCGCCCAGTCGTGCACGACGTGCGCGCCGAGCAGGTCCGACGCGACGCGCACCCCGGCGTCCGCCAGCGGCACGTACTCCTCGCCGGAGCCGCCGACGAGGTCGGCGAACGGCACGGGGAACCGCCCGGTGCGCACGTGCCCGTCGCGGTCCGCGACGCCCGAGAACGGGCCGAGCAGGAGCACGCCGCCGCGCTCGACGACGGCGCGCAGCCCCGCGACGTGGTCGTCCTCGACGAGGTACAGCTGCGGCGCGACGACGAGGTCGTAGCCCGACAGGTCCACGCCGGGCGGCACGACGTCCACCGCGACGCCCGCCCGCCACAGCGGCGCGTAGTACGCCAGCAGCTGCGGCAGCACGCGCAGCCGGTCGGACGGCTGCGCGGGCTCCTCGGCCGCCCACCAGCTCGGCCAGTCGAAGACCAGGGCGGTCCGCGCGGCGACGCGCGTGCCGGCGACCCGGCGCAGCCGGGCGAGCTCGGCGCCGTGCGCGACGACGGCCCGGTGCAGCGCCGTGTCGGGCCCCGCGTGCGGGACGAGCCCGGAGTGGAACCGCTCGGCGCCGAACACCGACGCCCGCCACTGGAAGAAGCAGGACCCGTCGGCACCGCGGGCGACCGCGCGCAGCGAGTCGAGCCGCATCTGCGCGGTCGTCTTCGGGACGTTGTGCGCGCGCCAGTTGACGGCGCCCGCCGCCTGCTCCATGACCATCCACGGCCCGCCGCCGGCGAGCCCGCGCGCGAGGTCGTGCGTGAGCGCGAGCCGGACGGGGGACGCGGCGTCGGCCGGGTCGCCGTAGACGTCGTCGGCCACGACGTCGACCTCGGGCGCCCAGCGCCAGTAGTCGGTGGGGCCGTGGAAGCCCATGAAGTTGGTGGTCACGGGCGTGCCCGGGCTCGCCGCGCGGAGCAGGTCGCGCTGCTCGCGGTACAGGTCGAGCAGCAGGTCGGACGCGAAGCGGCGGTGGTCGAGGACCTGCGTCGGGTTGACGAGGTACGGCGCGGCGCGCGGCGGCACGACCTGCGACCACTCGTCGTACCGCTGGCTCCAGAACGTCGTGCCCCACGCCCGGTTGAGCTCGTCGAGGCCGCCGTAGCGCGACCGCAGCCAGCCGCGGAACGCCTGCGCGCAGTGCTCGCAGAAGCAGACCTGGCCGTACTCGTTGCCGACGTGCCACATGCGCACGGCCGGGTGGTCGGCGTACCGGTCGGCCAGCACGCGGGCGACCTGGAGGGCACGCTCGCGGTACTGCGGCGAGGACGGGCAGAAGTGGTTGCGCGAGCCGTGCGACAGGCGCACGCCCTCGGCCGTGACGGGCCGCGTGCCCGGCCACAGCGCGCCGAGCCACGCGGGCGGCGACGCCGTGGGCGTGGCGAGGTCGACGAGGACGTCGTGCTCGTGCGCGAGGTCGAGCACGCGGTCCAGCCAGTCGAGCTCGTACCGGCCCGGCCGCGGCTCGAGCTGCGCCCACGAGAACACGCCCACGGTCACCAGGTTGACCCCGGCGGCGCGCATGAGCGCGACGTCCTCGCGCCAGACGTCGGGGTGCCACTGCTCGGGGTTCCAGTCGGCGCCGTACAGCAGGCCCCGCCGCGCGGTGAGCGCGTCGAGGCCCGGGCGCGCGGGAGCCGGTGCGGGGTGCGGCGGCGCCGGGCGCGGGTCCGTGGCGGTCACGCGGCACCTCCGGCGGCTCGGGGGACGCCGGGCGCGCAGCGGTCGACCGTCGTCGGGGCGGCCTGACCGTCGAAGCGGTTCGACGTCATGCGGCCCATCGTAGGCGTCGTCACCCATCCCGGGACCCTTCTCACCTGCGCGGAAGGGATCGCTCGACAGGCGAAGCGCTTGCCGCACATCTCCGTCCGCGCGACCTCCCCCGCCCCGCCGCGGCCTCCCGCTAGGGTGAACGCCATCACGAGGCGCGGGCGTGCGCCCCCGGGCGCGCAGCGCGTGACGAACGGAGCAGCGTGGCGACGACCATCGACGACGTGGCACGCGCGGCGGGGGTCTCCACCTCCACCGTGTCGTACGTCCTGTCCGGCAAGCGACCCATCTCGGCACCCACGCGCCAGCGCGTGGAGCGGGCGATCCGCGACCTCGGGTACCGGCCGCACGCCGGCGCCCGCGCGCTCGCGTCGAGCCGCACCAACGTGCTGGCGCTCATGGCGCCCCTGCGCGTCGACGTCAACGTCTCGGTCATCATGCAGTTCGTCACCGGCGTGGTGACGGCCGCGCGCGCGTACGACCACGACGTCCTCCTCCTCACCGCCGACGAGGTCGCCGGCATGGAGCGCGTCGCCTCCGGGTCGATGGTCGACGCGCTGGTCATGATGGACATCGAGG
This sequence comes from Cellulomonas pasadenensis, assembly GCF_047229365.1. Classification (NCBI taxonomy): domain Bacteria; kingdom Bacillati; phylum Actinomycetota; class Actinomycetes; order Micrococcales; family Cellulomonadaceae; genus Cellulomonas; species Cellulomonas pasadenensis. The sequence continues at coordinate 13,219 of NZ_JBFTEP010000027.1, forward strand.
CCGACGACCCCCGCGTGCCCGTGCTGGTCGGACTCCGGCAGCCCGCCGTGCTGATCGGCCTGCCGCGCGACCCCGAGGGGCTGTCCTGCGTGGACCTCGACTTCGAGGCCGCCGGCCGCCTCGCGGTGCGCCACCTCGCGCGCCGCGGGCACCGCCGCGTCGCGCTCCTCGGCTCGCCGCGCGCCGTGCTCGAGCGGCACACGTCCTACGCGGACCGCATGCTGCGCGGGTTCACGCAGGAGGTGGCCGACGCCGGTCTCGAGGGCGTCACCGAGCCGTGCGAGTCGTCGATGGCCGGGGCCGTCGAGGCCGTCGACCGCGTGCTCGAGCGCCTGCCCGACGTCACCGGGCTCGTCGTGCACAACGAGGTCGCGCTCCCCTGGGTCGTCGCCACGCTCCGGGAGCGCGGCCGGCACGTGCCGGACGACGTGTCGGTCGTCGCCGTGTGCCCGCCCGACGTCGCGACGAACCAGCCCCTGCCGCTGACGAGCGTCGACATCCCGGCGCACACCATCGGCAAGGTCGCGGTCGAGATGGCGATGGCCCGCGTCGAGGCGGACGAGCCGGCGGAGACCCGCCTGCTCGCGCCCGTGCTCGTCGAGCGCGCGAGCACCGGCACCGTCGTCGGCTGACCGCCCGTCGTCGGCCGACCACCGCACCGCCGCGCCGCGGCGCCCCCCGCCGTCGTGCACGCCGTCAGCCCTTGATCGCGCCCGTGATGACGCCCTTGGTGAAGTGGCGCTGCACGAACGGGTAGACGAGCAGGATCGGGACGATCGCCAGCACGACCACCGCCATCTGCACCGGGAGCCCGGTCACCGCGCCCGACGCCACGTCGACCTGGCCGACGCCGCTGCCCGGCAGCGTGACGCCCTGCAGCACGTACGAGCGCAGCACCAGCTGCAGCGGCCACTTCGCGTTGTCGTTGATGTACAGGATCGCGTTGAAGAACGCGTTCCAGTACCCGACGCCGTAGAACAGCGCGACGACCGCCGTGACGGCCTTCGACATCGGCAGCACGATGCGCCCGAGGATCCGCCAGTCGCCGGCGCCGTCGATGCGCGCGGCGTCGAGGATGCCCTGGTCGATCCCCATGAAGAAGTTGCGCAGGATCAGCACGTTGAAGGCCGACACCGCACCCGGGAGGATCAGCGCCCAGTACGAGTCGATGAGCCCGAGCGAGCTCACCAGCAGGTACGTCGGGATCATGCCGGCGCCGAAGAACATCGTGATGAGGAAGACGAAGAGGATCGGCCGGTGCCACAGCGACGACGGCCGGGAGAGGCCGAACGCCGCGAGCACCGACACGACGGTCGAGATGACCGTGCCGACCGCCGTGACGCCCGTGCTGACGAGCGCGGCCCGCGTGACGATGCCGCCCGAGAGGATCTGCGTGTAGGCGCCGAGCGTCAGCTCGCCCGGCACGACCACCAGCCCGCCCGCCCGGATCGTCTCGGCCTGCGTCGACAGGCTCGTGATGATCACCGTCCACAGCGGGAACACGATGGCCAGGACGACCACGGCCAGCACGACGACCTTGCCGGCCTGGCCGGCGACGCTGGGCGGCTCCTCCCACGCCGCGCGGTGCTTCGAGCGGCGCCGGCGCGGGGTCCGCCCGGGCGCCAGGTCGGTGGGCACCGCCACCACCGCGGTGTCGATGCGGGGACCCGCCTGTCCGGTCTGCTCGCTCATGACTTCCGGTACACCCCGCTCTCGCCGAACACGTGGGCCAGCTTGTTGGCGCCGAGCACCAGCAGGAGGCTGACCACACCCTTGACCAGGCCCGCGGCGGCCGCGAAGCTCCAGTCCCCGTAGATGACGCCCTGGTAGTAGACGTAGGTGTCGATGACCTCGGCCACGTCGGCGCCCACGGCGCCGCGCTGGAGGATGAGCTGCTCGAAGCCGACCGTCAGCGCGTCGCCGAGGCGCAGGATGAGCAGCAGGATGATGACCGGCCGCAGCGCCGGCAGGGTCACGTGCCACATGCGGCGCCAGCGGTTCGCGCCGTCGACGGCGGCCGCCTCGTACTGCTCCTGCGAGACCGTGGACAGGGCGGCCAGGAAGATGATGATCCCCCAGCCGGCGTCCTTCCACACGGACTGCATCGTCAGCAGCACGAGGAACGTGTCGGGGTTCGTCATCAGGTCGAACCCGGACCCGAGCCCCGCCTCGCGCAGCGTCTGGTTGACGAGCCCCGCGCCGCCGAAGATCTGCTGGAAGACCGTCACCACGAGCACCCACGAGAAGAAGTGCGGCAGGTAGACGATCGCCTGGATCGACGTGCGGATGCGCGGCGTCACGATGCTGTTGAGCAGCAGCGCCAGCGCGATCGGCACGGGGAAGAAGAACACGAGCTGGAACGCCGTGATGACGAGCGTGTTCTGCACCGCGTCGAGGAACAACGGGTTCGAGAAGACCCGCACGAAGTTGGTCCAGCCGACGAACGGGCTGGACAGGAACCCGGTGTACGGCGAGTAGCTCTGCCACGCGATGACGTTGCCCAGCATGGGCACGTAGGCGAACACCGCGAGCAGCGCGACGGCGGGCGCCACCATGAGCAGCAGCGCCCCGTCGCGACGCAGCCGCGTGCGCAGCGACAGCTTCCGGACAGGCGGGCGGCCCCGCCGCGAGGGGGCGGGCGCGCCCGCCCCCTCGGCGACGGGGTCCGGCGCGGGCGCTTGGTCGCGCCCGCGGTTGCGCAGGGTCTGGCCGAGGCTCGTCACTGCGCGTCCAGGATCTCCTGGTAGAAGGAGCGCAGCTCCTCACCGCCCGAGGCCCGCCAGGTCTCCACCGCCTGGTCCAGGTCCTTCATCGACTTGCGGCCGCGCGAGATGTCCTTCTCCAGGTCGACGAACGGCTGGCCGATCGCCGCGTACTGCGCCGGCTCGACGATCTGCTGCGCGTAGAACAGCGGCTCCGTCAGGTACTCCGACGCCTGCTGCTGCCACTCGGAGGACGTCTGCACGTACCCCGGGTACTGCACCCGGGTGTTCGCCAGCGGCGGGCTGACGAGGAACACGTACGTCGGCTGGAGCTCGGTCGCCGCGAGTGGCGTCGGGACGGGCAGGCCGTCGGCGCCGCGCGTGTAGTGGACGCCCTCCACGCCGTTGTTGACGACGTCGAACTCGGTGGTGCCGAACGGCGCCGCGAGCACGTTCGCGAGGGCCAGGAGCTCGCGGACCCGGTCCTCGTCGTCCGTCTTCTTCAGGAACGAGAAGATGTTGGCCGGCTGGCCCTTCCACAGCACGGGCGTCCCGCCGTCCGCCGCGAAGGGGGCGAACGGCTGCTGCCAGTAGGACGGGTTGCTGCCGAGGTTGTCCCGCAGGGCCTCGTGCCAGCCGCCGACGCCGTCGTTCATGATCAGCGACTGACCGGACTGGAAGCGGGTCTTCGCGTCGCCGGACTGGTCGGCGACGGCGTCGGGGTGGACGGCGCCGCTCGCGAACAGCGCGGCGTTCCACTCGAGGGCGGCGCGGTACTCGTCGGTCTCGACGCGGTGCACGAGCCGGTCGCCGTCGAGCCGCCACTTGGGCGGGACGCCGTGGATGATCGCGGCGGTGTTCCACAGGTCCTCGGCGCCCCAGCGGTTGCCGCCCGTGAGCTCCTGGGCGAGGTCGAGGAGACCCTGCCCGTCGCGGACGTCGGGCGTGATCCCGAGCTCGTCGAGGACGTCCCTGCGGTAGAAGGTGGCGTCGGTGATGACCTCGCCCGGGAACGGCAGGCCGTAGAGGCGTCCGTTGAACGTGCAGAACTTCCAGACGTCCGTCGGGATGTTGGCGAGGTTCGGGTAGTCCTTGGCCTTGTCCCCGCCGAGGAAGTCGGACAGGTCCTGGAACAGGTTCGGCACGATCTCCGAGCCGAAGCGGGGCGGGATGTTCCACGTCGGCACGACGACCCAGTCGGGGACGTCGCGCGCCGAGGCGAGCACCGTCGCGAGCTTGTCGCCGTAGGTGTTGCCGTCGGTGATCTGGAACTCGATGCTCGACCCGAGCAGCCCGTTGACCGCCTCGTAGTACTGGTTGCCCTTGGTCGGCGGGATCGTCCCCCACAGCGGCGTCATCGCGGTGAACGTGGTACCGCTGCCGGGCGCCTCGGGCACCGACTGCACGAGGTCGGTCGGGATCGTCTCGTAGCCCGGCGTCGAGCCGTTGACGCTCGGGTAGTCCGGCTCGACGTAGTCGACCGGGACGTACGTCGGCAGGACGTCGGCCGACGCGGTCGCCCCGGGCGTGCTGACGGCGGCCGGCGTGCCGGACCCGCACGCGCTCAGCAGCGACGGCACGCCCGCCACGGCGGCGCCGGCGGCGACCATGCCGAGGAACGAACGTCGACGGACCTGCGCGTCCGCGACGCGGCGGGTGGTCGTGGTGGTGTTCATCAGCGCCCTTCACTCCCTCGTGGATGTGGACGTGCTCGCTCGTGCCGGCCTCGCCGGCGTCGCTGCCCCTGCTGCGGTGGTGCTGCGGTGGTGCTGCGGTGCACCGCCGCGGGCCGGTCCTCGGTGACCGACAGCCGCGACGTGCCGACCGCCCCCGCACGCCTGCGGTGCCGACGCGTGGGGCGACTGCACCGTCGAAGCGGTTCGACGTGCGGCAATCTAGGTCACGTCGGCGGCGTGAGGCAAGACACGTCGGGGAGTTGTCAGCGATGGAGTTATGCACCACGATGACCGATCGCGGCGTGTACCGCGGCCCTGCGTCGCGCACGAGCGCGTCGAAACGGTTCGACCGTGAAGCGCTTCCCGTCCCCGACGCCGAGCGCGCGGGGCGACCTCCGGGCCACCGCCCGACCCACCCACCCGACGACGCAGCTGGGAGCGACGTGGCCGACGACGTCCGCACGGCAGACCGCACCGACGACCCCACGGCCACCGGCGCCGCCGACCACGCGTGGCGCGACGCCGACCGTCCCGTCGCCGAGCGGGCCCGCGCCCTGCTCGCGGCGCTGACGCGGGAGGAGAAGGTCGCGCTGCTCCACCAGCACGCGCCGGCCGTCGACCGCGTCGGCCTCGCCGCGTTCCGCACCGGCGCCGAGGTGCTGCACGGCGTCGCGTGGCTCGGGCGCGCGACCTGCTTCCCGCAGCCCGTCGGGCTCGCGGCCACGTGGGACGCCGACCTCGTCGAGCGCGTCGGCGCCGTCGTCGGCACCGAGCTGCGGGCCAAGCACGCGGCCGACCCGACGGTGTCGCTCAACGTGTGGGCGCCCGTCGTCAACCCGCTGCGCCACCCGGCGTGGGGCCGCAACGAGGAGGGGTTCTCGAGCGACCCCCACGTCACCGCGTGGCTCGCGGGCGCGTACGCGCGCGGCCTGCGCGGCGACCACCCCGTGTACTGGCGGACCGTCCCGACGCTCAAGCACTTCCTCGCCTACAACAACGAGACCGACCGGGCCGTGACGAGCTCCGGGCTGCCGCCGCGCGTGCTGCGCGAGCACGAGCTCCCCGCGTTCCGCGGCCCCGTCGAGGCGGGCGTCGTCGGCGCCGTCATGCCGTCGTACAACCTCGTGAACGGGCGGCCGAACCACGTCGCGCGCGAGCTGCTCGACGAGCTGCGGTCCTGGACCGACCTGCCCCTGCTCGTCGTCTCCGACGCCGCCGCACCCGGCAACCTCGTGACCTTCGAGCGGTACTTCGACGACCACGTCGCGTCGCACGCCGCGATGGTGCGCGCGGGCGTCGACTCCTTCACCGACAACGACGCCGACGCGCGTCCCACCGTCCAGCGCGTCACCGCCGCGCTCGACGCCGGCCTGCTCGACGAGGCCGACGTCGACCGCGCGGTGCTGCGCCAGCTCGAGCTGCGGATCCGCACCGGCGAGCTCGACCCCGACCGGGACCCGTGGGTCGTCGGACCCGACGCGATCGACCTGCCCGCGCACCGGGCGCTGGCCCGCGAGTCCGTCGCCCGGTCCGTCGTGGTGCTGGAGAACGACGGCGTGCTGCCGCTCGTGCCCGGCGCCCGCGTCGCCGTCGTCGGCCCGCACGCCGACCGCGTGCTGCACGACTGGTACTCGGGCACGCCGCCGTACCTCACGGGGCTCGGCACGGCGCTGGCCGACCGGCTCGGGGCCGACCGCGTCGCCGTGGCGGACGGCGCCGACCGCGTGGTGCTCACGAGCGCCACGACCGGCGGGGACGTCCGCCCGCTCCCGGACGGCACCCTCGTCGCGGACGGTGACGGGGGCGACGGGACGCTCGTCGACGTCGTCGACTGGGGCCACGGGCTGCTCACGCTGCGCGGCGTCGAGGCCGACCGGCTGTGGAGCGGCGCCGGGTGGGTGCTGCGCGCCGACGCCACGCGGGTCGGCGGCTGGGTCGCGCAGGAGTCCTTTCGCGCGCACCGCCACGACGACGGGACGTGGTCGCTGCAGCACGTCGGGTCCGGGCGCTGGGTGCGCGTGCAGCACGACGAGGCCGGGACGCTCGTCGCCGAGGCGCAGGGCCCGGGTACCGCCGAGCGGTTCGCCGTGCGCGTCGTGCGGTCGGGCGCGTCGGAGGTCGCCCGCGTCGCCGCGGACGCCGACGTCGTCGTCGTCACCGCCGGCAACGACCCGCACCTGCACGGCCGCGAGACCGAGGACCGGCCCGACCTCGACCTGCCGGCGGCGCAGCGGGCGCTGTGGCGCGCGGCGGCCGGCGCGAACCCGCGCACCGTCCTCCTCGTGGTGTCGTCGTACCCCTACGTGCTGCCGCCCGAGACGGACGCCGCGTCCGCCGTCGTGTGGACGTCGCACGGCGGGCAGGAGCTCGGCCCCGGGCTCACCGACGTGCTCGTCGGCGACGTCGAGCCGACCGGCCGCCTCGCGCAGTGGTGGCCCGCCGACGCCGCGCAGGCCGGTGACCTGCTCGAGTACGACGTCGTCGGCGCGCGCACGACCGACTGGTGGAGCCCGGCGCCGCCGCGGTACGGGCTCGGGCACGGGCTCACGTACGGGGCCGTGCGGTACGTCGCCGCGGCCGCGTCCCCCGCCGCGCACGACGTCACCGGTCTCGACCCGGCCCGCGGGCCCGGCGGTGCGCCGGCGGTCGGTGAGCCGGCCGTCGAGGTGCGCGTCACCGTGGCGAACGACGGCCCCCGCACCGCGCACGAGCTCGTGCAGGTGCACGTGGAGGCGCCCGAGCACCGCCTGGCCTTCCCCCGCCGGCTGCTCGCGCACGCGCGCGTCGCCCTGCGGCCCGGTGCGTCGGCCGACGTCGTGCTGCGCGTGCCGGTGCGCGAGCTCGCGACGTGGGACGTCACGCGGGACCGGTGGGTGGTCGAGCCCGGCACCTACGTGCTCGGGGTCGGCCCGTCGGCCACCACGCTGCCGCTGCGGACGAGCGTCGAGGTGACGGGGCCGGCCGTGCCGCCGCGCGTGCTCGTGGGGCGGGCGGTGCGCGCCGCGGACGCCGACGCGCGCACCGGGCTCGTCCTGACCGACCGGACGCGCGACGCCGGCGACGCCGTGCAGGTGCCGCGCGGCCGCGGCCGCGGGCACGTGGTCCTGCGCACGTGCGCGACGGCCGGGGCGACCACGGTCGCCGCCGAGGTCGCCCGCACGCGGCCGGGTGCGGCGTCGGTCACGGTCCGCGACGAGGTCACGGGCCGGCTGCTCGCCCGCGTCGACGTGCCGGAGGGCGGCGGCCGGTACGACTGGGCGACGGTCACGGCGCCGTTCGCCGCGCCGTCCGCCGACGTGGTCGACCTGCGCGTCGAGCTCGACGGCCCCGCGCGGCTGGCGGCGGTGCGGCTGGACTGACGCCGGGTCAGACCTCCGCCGGCGCGCCGGCGACCCAGCGGCCGGCGCGGGCCACCGCCACCGGCCGCAGGTCGTCCGTCGTGACGAGCAGGTCCGCGCGGCGCCCGGCGACGAGCGCGCCGACGTCCGCACGGCCGAGCACCGCCGCCGGCGTCGTCGCCGCGCTGCGCACCGCGTCCGCGAGCGGCACCCCGGCCCCGACCACGTGCCGCACCACGTCGAGCAGGTGCGCGACGCCGCCCGCGATGGCTCCCGGCGCGCCGTCCGGCCCGACCGTCCGCGCGACGCCGTCGACGACGCGGACCGCGAGCGGGCCCAGGCGGTAGTCGCCGTCGGGCATCCCGGCCGCCGCCATCGCGTCCGTCACGAGCGCCACCGCGTCCGGGCCCACGAGCTCCAGCACCGTGCGGACCGTGGCGGGGGCGAGGTGCGTGCCGTCCGCGACGAGCTCCACGACGAGGCGTCCGGCGGCCGCCGCGGCGAGGCACGCCGCCACCGGCCCGGGGTCGCGGTGGTGCAGCGGACGCATGCCGTTGAAGAGGTGCGTGGCGGTGGGGCGGCCCGACCGGGCGCCCGGCGCCGTCGCGAGCAGGTCGAACACCCGGTCGACCGCCGCGCCCGTGACCTCGGCCGACGCGTCGGTGTGCCCCACGGACGGCACGGCGCCGGCGGCGACGAGCGCGCGGACGGCGTCGTCGGTCGCGGCACCGTCCGCGACCCCCGGGACCTCGGGGGCGACGGTCATCGTCACGAGGTGGCCGCGCGCCGCCGCGGCCACCTCCCGCACCAGCCCCGGGTCGCCCGGCACCATGTCGCCGGGGTTCTGCGCGCCGCACCGGGCCGCCGAGAGGAACGGCCCCTCGAGGTGGATGCCCGCGAGGGCACCGGCGTCCGCGGCGTCCGCGAGCAGCGCGGTCCGCGCCAGCAGGACGTCACGCGGCGCCGTCACGAGCGACGCGACGAGCGACGTCGTGCCGTGGCGCAGGTGCTCGTCGGCCGCGCGGCGGACGTCCGCGGCGTCGAGCGCGTCGGGGAACCCGGCGCCGCCCCCGCCGTGGCAGTGCAGGTCGACGAGGCCCGGCAGCAGCGTCCGCACCCGGTCCGGCGGCGCGGCGGGCGGGGCGTCGGGCGCGTCGTGCGCCGGTCCGACCCACACGATCCGGTCGCCGTCGACGACGACCACGCCGTCCTCGAGCACGCCGGCGGGTGTGACGACGCGGCCGCGCAGCGCGCGCGGGACGGCGCCGAGGGCGTCCGGCGACGTGGGGACGGCAGGGGCAGGGTCGGGACGGGGACCGCTCACCCGGGCATCGTGCCACCGGCGCCCGCGCCGCGTCCGCGTGCGCGCCGACGGTGCAGCGCCCGCGCCGCACGCGCGAGGTTCGCCACGTACGCCCGCTGCGCCAGCGGGACGAGCGGCCCGGCGAGCCGCGCCCAGACCAGCACCGGCCGGCTGTACGCCTCCACCTCCAGCCAGACGTCACCGGCCGCGTCGCGCGTCACCCGGAACGCCTCCTCCCCCGCGACCGGGTGCCCGGCGAGCGAGCCGTACCCGAACCCCTCGGCGTCCGCCCAGAGCACGCGGCACGGCCCGCGCATCGCGACGGGTCCGGCGCCGAGCACCGAGACGACGTGGGCCCCCGCCGCGGCCGGGCCGTCCGCCTCGATGCCCACGCCCGCGGACCGGTGCAGCCGCCACGACCGCACGTCGTCGGCCAGCGCGGCGCGGTCCGCCTCGGTGCCGCCGCGGACCAGGCGGTGCCGGACCGCCAGCACGCGGTACGCGGCGTCGACGCCCGCGTGCCGCCAGGCGTCGCCGTCGCGCGCACGCAGGCGGGTGACCCCCACCGGGGCGTAGGTCAGCGCGTCGTCGTCCGTGGCGTCGGGCATGGTGCTCAGCCTCCGTGGGTCGTCGGGTCGGTGGACACGGCGTCGGGAGACAGGCCCTCGGCCGCGAGCCTCGCGCGCGCCGGTGCGCCGCGCACCCGCAGCCCCACGAGCGACGCCAGGACGACGGCCACCGCGTTGAGCGCACCGTGCGTCGCGACCATCCACGACAGGTCGGGGTGGGGCACGTCCGTCACCTCGCCGACCGCCCACCACAGCGCCAGGAGCATCGCCACGACGGACCCGCCCGCCGCCAGGACCGCGAGGCCGGTCGCACCGCCGGTCCGGCGCGCGGCGGACGTCACCGCCCCGGACCTCGCGACCCGCCACGCGGCCGCCGTCGCGCACCACAGGCCGCCGGTCAGGACGACCGTGCCGACCAGCTCGGCGACGTCCGACACGAGGTACCCGCCGAGCACGGCCAGCACACCGCCGGCGACGCCCACGGCGCCCGCGCGCGCCAGCCGCGACGGCAGCACGCCCTCGGCCGCGGCCGCGAGCCCGGCGGCGAGGCAGGCACCGAAGCCGGCGAACAGCATGTGCGGCACCGTCAGCAGCAGGAGGTCGCCGTCGAAGCCCAGCACGCCCCACCCCGCCCGGTCCGCCACGAGGGCGAGCGCGCCGACCGCGACGGTGCCGGGCGCGACCGCGGCCGCCAGGCGTCCGGGCACGACCGCCCGTCCGGGCGCCGACCGGGCCGCCGGCACCGCGTCGAGCAGCGCACGCGCGGCGACGCCGAGCAGCACGACGCCCGCGACGGCGAACGGGACGGCCGCCGCGACGGCCACCGGGCCGCGCGGCAGCAGGAGCGCCACCGCAGCGAGGACCCCGGCGACGGGCCAGGCCCACGACCGCGGGGCGGGCACGCGCGCGAGGCCGGCGTCCGCGAGCAGCCGCAGGCCGAGCGGCAGCACGACCGCGGCCCCCAGCGCGACGGCCGCCTGGACGCCCGCCAGCGCCGCGGGCGTGAGCCCGTTCCCCGCGCTCACGCCGCACCGCCGGACGGGTGCGGCGCCCACCGGCCGACGAGCGCGAGCACGTCGCCCGCGACGCCGTGCGCGACGGGCAGCCGCGCCAGGCGGACGAGCCGCGACACCAGCGGCGCCGCCGCGTCCACGAGCTCCCGCGTGCGCCGCGCGTCGGGCGTGGGGTCGTGCACCCAGGCCGCCGTGACCCCGAGGTGCGCGAGCCACAGCGCCGCGACGAGGTCGTCGCGCAGGTCGGCCGGCACGCGCGGCGTGGCGCCGTCGACGACGTCCGCCAGCAGGCCGCGGGCGAGCTCCGCGCTGGGCGCGGACGCGGGCGAGAAGGGGCTGGCGGGCGACCCCGGGCGCACGGCCGCGCCGATCGACTCGGCACCGAACCGGTGGAACGGTGCGAAGACGTCGAGCGCGGCGTGCCACGTCGTGCGCAGCCGCTCCCCCAGGTCGCCCGGCTGCAGCCGCTCGCGGGCGACCGCCACGTGGGTGCGGTTGACCTCGAGGTAGAGCTCCTGCACGAGCACGTCCTTGGACGCCACGTGGTGGTACGCGTTGCCGACGGCGACGCCCGCCTCCTGGGCGACGAGGCGCATGGTGGTGGCGTCGTAGCCGCGCTCCGCGAACAGGCGCAGCGCCGTCGCGCGGATCAGCTCTCTGGTCTCGCTCGCGGTGCGGCGCGTCATGCACATAGTTGAACACGTTCAACTGAACGCGTTCAAGAGCAACGCGCGACGACAGGTCCGTGGTGCGGCGACGCGCGAGCCGTCGGCCCGCGCCCGGTCAGAAGAGCCGCGAGTCCACGTCGTCGACCCCGCGCATCGCGTCGTAGTCGAGGACGAGGCAGCCGATCCCGCGGTCGGTGGCGAGCACGCGCGCCTGCGGCTTGATCTCCTGCGCCGCGAACACGCCGCGGACGGGCGCGAGCAGCGGGTCGCGGTTCAGCAGGTCGAGGTAGCGGGTGAGCTGCTCGACGCCGTCGATGTCGCCGCGCCGCTTGATCTCGACGGCCACGGTGCCGCCGTCGGGCGCCTTCGCGAGGATGTCGACCGGGCCGATCGCGGTGGGGTACTCCCGGCGCACGAGCACGTGCCCGCTGCCGAGCAGCGCGATCTGCGCGGCGAGGAGCTCCTGCAGATGCGCCTCGACGCCGTCCTTCACGAGGCCCGGGTCGACGCCGAGCTCGTGCGTCGAGTCGTGGTCGACGCCGTAGAGCTCGACGACCAGGCGGTCGTCGGACTTGGTGTGCTGCACGGTCCACACCTGCGTGACGCCGGCGGCCGCCTGCTCGGCGTCGGGCTCGGTGACGGCCATGGCGCACGGCGGGCTCATCCAGTTGAGCGGCTTGTACGAGCCGCCGTCGGAGTGCAGCAGCACCGAGCCGTCGGCCTTCACCACCAGCAGGCGCGTCGCGCGGGGCAGGTGGGCCGACAGGCGGCCGGTGTAACGGGCGGCGCAGTCGGCGACGACCAGGCGCATGGCGGGCTCACTCGTCCTTCGGGTCGGTCGGGGGTGGCGGCGGAAGGCGTCCCGCGCCGCGGGTCAGATGACCGTGCCGACCCGGGAGGGCGTCGCCTCGATCCACGAGGTGAACCCGGCATAGGCCTCGGACGACATGCGCAGGTGCACCTCGCCGGCCGTCCCGTGCCGCTCGGCCGTCACACGGCACCGCGCCACGACGACGCCGGTCGGCACGCCGTCCGCGGCGAGCACCTCACGCTCGAGGACGGCGATGCCGGCGCGCGTCCACACGCGGGCCGGCCGCGGCAGCAACGACGCGCGCCGCCACCAGTACAGACGCGTCGCGCCGTACTGGGCGACGCCGCGCGACCACGGACCGGCCGGGTCGTCCGCCAGCGCGCACGCGAACGAGCCGACCCGCCGGCCGAGCGCCGCCGTGCGGGAGCCCCACAGCACGGCTCCCAGGACGAGCAGGAGGGCGGCGCCCACGACGACGGCCCATGCCGCACCGCTCACGCCGCCCTCCCCGCGTCCGTCGTCAGTGGGCCGCCGCCGCGGCGGACCCCTCGGTCACCGCGTCGACGACCACCGTCACCTGGTCGGCGTCGACGGAGAGGAACCCGCCGTCGACGTGCCACTGCAGCGGCGCGCCGCCGTCGGCGGGGACGACCCGCACCTGGCCCGCGCGCAGCACCGACAGGATCGGCGTGTGCCCGGCGAGGATGCCGATGTCGCCGTCGGCCGCGGGGGCCGAGACCTGCCGTGCCGTGCCGGACCAGACCTTGCCGTCCGCCGCCACGAGGTCCACCTCGAGCTGTGCCACCGTGCTCCCTTCAGCGTGAGTACGTCGTCCTGCCGCCCGCAGGCGTCAGACGCCGTACTCCTTCTGGATACGGGCCCAGTTGCGCTCGAGGTCCTCGAGGCCACCGATGTTGAAGAAGGCCTGCTCGGCGATGTGGTCGAACTCGCCGTCGGCGATCTTGCCGAACGCCTCCACCGTCTCGCTCACCGGCACGGTCGAGCCGACCACGCCCGTGAACTTCTCGGCCATGTAGGTGTTCTGCGAGAGGAACTGCTGGATGCGGCGCGCACGCGCCACGACCGTCTTGTCCTCCTCCGACAGCTCGTCGACGCCGAGGATCGCGATGATGTCCTGGAGCTCCTTGTTGCGCTGCAGGATCGACTTCACGCGCGTCGCGACGTCGTAGTGCGCCTGACCGACGTACCGCGGGTCGAGGATGCGGCTCGACGACGCCAGCGGGTCCACGGCGGGGTAGAGCCCGCGCGACGCGATCTCGCGCGAGAGCTCGGTCGTCGCGTCGAGGTGCGCGAAGGTCGTCGCCGGCGCCGGGTCGGTGTAGTCGTCGGCGGGCACGTAGATCGCCTGCAGCGACGTGATCGAGTGACCGCGCGTCGAGGTGATGCGCTCCTGGAGGAGGCCCATCTCGTCGGCGAGGTTCGGCTGGTAGCCCACCGCGGAGGGCATGCGGCCGAGCAGCGTCGACACCTCGGACCCGGCCTGCGTGAACCGGAAGATGTTGTCGATGAAGAGCAGCACGTCCTGCTTCTGCACGTCGCGGAAGTACTCCGCCATCGTCAGGGCGGACAGCGCGACGCGCAGACGGGTGCCCGGCGGCTCGTCCATCTGGCCGAAGACGAGTGCCGTCTTGTCGAAGACGCCCGCCTCCTCCATCTCGACGATGAGGTCGTTGCCCTCACGCGTGCGCTCGCCGACGCCGGCGAACACGGACACGCCGCCGTGGTTCTGCGCGACGCGCTGGATCATCTCCTGGATGAGGACCGTCTTGCCGACGCCCGCACCGCCGAAGAGACCGATCTTGCCGCCGAGCACGTACGGCGTGAGCAGGTCGATGACCTTGATGCCCGTCTCGAACATCTGCGTCTTCGACTCGAGCTGGTCGAAGGCCGGGGGCTTGCGGTGGATCGGCCAGCGCTCGGTGATCTCGAGCTTCTCGCCCTCCGCGAGGTTGAGCACCTCGCCGATGACGTTGAAGACCTTGCCCTTGGTGACGTCGCCGACCGGCACCGAGATCGGCGCGCCGGTGTCGCGCACCGTGGCGCCGCGGACGAGGCCGTCGGTCGGCTTGAGGGCGATCGCACGCACGAGCGAGTCGCCCAGGTGCTGCTCGACCTCGAGCGTCATGGTGAAGGTGCCCTCGCCCTCACCCTGGGTCGACAGGTCGATCTCGACCTGGAGGGCGTTGTAGATGTCGGGGATCTGGTCCGGCGGGAACTCGATGTCCACGACGGGCCCGATGACCCGCGCGACCCGGCCGACGCCGGGCGTGCCGGCGTTCGCGGCCGTCGCGTCGACGGTGGTGGCGGTCATGTCTGCCTCGCTTCGCTCGTCCGGACGGGTCCGTCGCCCGGATGGAATCGGTGTGCGGTCGGGTGGGGTCGGCGGTCGCTCAGGCCGACGCGAGCGCGTCGGCGCCGGAGACGATCTCGCTGATCTCCTGCGTGATCTCGCCCTGACGCGCCTGGTTGGCCAGTCGCGTGTAGGTGCGGATGAGGTCCTCGGCGTTGTCCGTCGCGGTGTGCATCGCGCGCTGGCGCGCCGCGAGCTCGGAGGCCGCCGCCTGGAGGAGGTTCGCGTAGATGCGGGTGCGGACGTACCGCGGCAGCAGCGCGTCCAGCACCTCCTCCGGGCTGGGCTCGAACTCGTAGAGCGGCAGCGCGTCGTGCTCACCGGCGGGCGCGACGCCCTCGACGACCTCGAGCGGCAGCATCCGGACGACGGTCGGGCGCTGCGTGACCATGTTGACGAACCGCGTGAAGACGAGGTGCACCTCGCCCACGCCGCCGTCCCCCGGCTCCGCCTGGAACGCGTCCAGCAGCGTGTCCGCGATCTCGTCGGCGACCTCGGGCGTCGGCGCGTCCGAGAAGCCCGACCACTGCCCCGCCAGCTCACGCTGGCGGAACGTGTAGTAGGCCACCGCCCGACGGCCGGAGACGTACAGGGCGACCTGCTTGCCCTCCCCCTCGAGCCGCTGGATGAGCCGCTCCGTCTCACGGATGACGCTCGCCGAGTAGGCGCCCGCCATGCCGCGGTCCGACGCGATCAGCAGCACCGCGACGCGCTTGGTGTCCTCGCGCTGGACGAGGAACGGGTGCGACACGTCCGAGTGGGTGGCGACGGCCGACACCGCGCGCGTGATCGCGCGCGAGTACGGCGTCGCCATGGCCACCCGGTCGCGCGCCTTGCCGATGCGCGAGGCCGCGATGAGCTCCTGGGCGCGGAACATCTTCTTGAGCGACTGGGTGCTCCGGATCCGCGCCTTGTAGACCCGCTGCGTACCTGCCACGCTCAGCCTCGCTTCTGGCGGACGATCTGCTCCTGCTCGACGTCCACGTCCGCGTCGTCCTCCGCCTCGCCGACCAGCGGCGAGCCGTCGGCGGTCAGGAAGCCGAGCCGGAACTCGTCGATCGCGGCCGACAGGGCGTCGACCGTCGCGTCGTCGAGCTTGCCCGTCGACGCGATCGTCGTCAGGACGTCCGAGTTGCGGCGCAGGTGCTCGAGCATCTCGGCCTCGAACCGGCGCACGTCCTGCACCGGCACGTCGTCGAGCTTGCCCTTGGTGCCGGCCCAGATCGACGCCACCTGGTCCTCGACCGGGAACGGCTGGTACTGGCCCTGCTTGAGCAGCTCCATGAGGCGGGCGCCACGGGTCAGCTGGGCGCGCGACGCCGCGTCGAGGTCGGACGCGAACATCGCGAACGCCTCGAGCGAGCGGTACTGCGCGAGGTCCAGCTTGAGCGTGCCGGAGACCGACTTCATCGCCTTGACCTGCGCGGCGCCGCCGACGCGGGACACCGAGATGCCGACGTCGACCGCGGGGCGCTGGTCGGCGTTGAACAGGTCGGACTGCAGGAAGATCTGCCCGTCGGTGATGGAGATGACGTTCGTCGGGATGTACGCCGAGACGTCGTTGGCCTTCGTCTCGATGAACGGCAGACCCGTCATCGAGCCGCCGCCGAGCTCGTCGGAGAGCTTGGCGCAGCGCTCGAGCAGGCGGGAGTGCAGGTAGAAGACGTCGCCGGGGTACGCCTCGCGGCCCGGCGGGCGGCGCAGCAGCAGCGACACGGCGCGGTACGCCTCGGCCTGCTTCGACAGGTCGTCGAAGACGATGAGGACGTGCTTGCCGCCGTACATCCAGTGCTGGCCGATGGCGGAGCCGGTGTAGGGCGCCAGGTACTTGAAGCCGGCCGGGTCGGACGCGGGGGCCGCGACGATCGTCGTGTACTCGAGCGCGCCGGCCTCCTCGAGGGCGCTGCGCACCGAGGCGATCGTCGAGCCCTTCTGCCCGATCGCGACGTAGATGCAGCGCACCTGCTTGGTCGGGTCGCCCGACTCCCAGTTGGCCTTCTGGTTGATGATCGTGTCGATCGCGATCGCCGTCTTGCCGGTCTGGCGGTCGCCGATGACCAGCTGACGCTGGCCGCGGCCGATCGGGATCATCGAGTCGATGGCCTTGATGCCGGTCTGCAGCGGCTCGTGGACCGACTTGCGGGCCATGACGCCGGGCGCCTGGAGCTCGAGGGCGCGGCGGCCCTCGGTCTCGATGGCACCGAGCCCGTCGATCGGCGCGCCCAGCGGGTCGACGACGCGGCCGAGGTAGCCGTCGCCGACGGCGACCGACAGGACCTCACCCGTGCGGCGGACCTCCTGGCCCTCCTCGATGCCCGTGAACTCACCGAGCACGACGACGCCGATCTCGCGCACGTCGAGGTTGAGCGCCAGGCCGAGCGTGCCGTCCTCGAACTTCAGCAGCTCGTTGGCCATCGCACCGGGCAGGCCCTCGACGCGGGCGATGCCGTCGGCGGCGAACGACACGCGCCCGACCTCCTCGGTCGCGGCACCCGTCGGCTCGTACGACTTCACGAAGCTGTCCAGCGCGGCGCGGATGTCCTCCGGCCGGATCGTCAGCTCTGCCATGACGTTCTCCTCATCTGACGCACGCGGCGGGCGTGCGGTGTGTCGTGGGCCGGTGCTCCGGCGTGGGTGTCAGCCGGCCAGCTGCCGGCGGGCGTCGGCGAGTCGGGCGAGGACGGTCGCGTCGATGACGTCGGGACCCGCCTGCACGCGCAGGCCGCCGACGACGTGCGGGTCGACGACGACGTTGAGCTGGACCGCGCGGCCCAGGGCACGTCCCACGAGGTCGGTCAGCCGCTCGCGCTGCCCCACGGACAGCGGCGCGGCGGTCACGACGGTGGCCACCTGCCGGTTGCGCATCTCGGCGACGAGGTCGCCGACGTGCTGCAGCGTGACGACGAACTGCCGGCCGCGCGGCGCCACGGCCGCACGTCGGACGATCGTGCGCGTCACCGGGGTGCCGCCGCCGCCGAGCAGACCCTCGGCCAGCTGCCCGCGCGCCTGCGCGGGGTAGGCCGGGTCGAGCAGGCTCCGGCGCAGGTCGCGCTGACCCGCGAGGGCCCGCACGACCGTGAACAGCTCCTCCTCGACCGTGGCGAGGGCGCCCTCCGCCTCCGCGGAGTGCAGCACCGCGAGGAACCCGAGCCGCTCCACGGCCTCGGTGAGGTCGTCGTCGGCCGACCAGCGCGAGCGCACGAGCGCCTGGACGATCTCCACCGTCCGGGCGTCCGCGCCGCCGAGCAGCCGGCCGGCGAGGGCCGACCGCGCGTCCGCGCCGTTCGACGGGTCCGCCAGGGTGCGTCGCAGCGACCCCGAGGCGTCGAGGGCGTCGACAAGAGCGAAGAGCTCCTCGCCGAGGGTGCGGGCCTGCGTGCCGGCGGCCCGCAGGACCGGCGCGAACCGGTCCTCGGCCGCCTGCAGCGCGGCCCTGCTCGTCCCGCGCATCAGCTCCCCTTGCCTGCGCTCGTGGCCGTGCTCGCCTCGAGGTCGTCGAGGAACCGGTCGACGACGCGCGAGCGGCGTGCCTCGTCCTCGAGCGACTCGCCGACGATCTTCGACGCGAGCTGCGTCGCGAGCTCGCCGACGTCGGCACGCAGCGAGACCGCGGCCTGCTGGCGCTCGGCGTCGATCTGGCGCTGCGCGTTCTCGAGGATGCGCGCGGCCTCCTCCTGCGCCTGCGTGCGGGCCTCGGCCTTGATCTGACCGCCCTCGGCACGCGCCTCCTCGCGGATGCGCGCCGCCTCGGCACGGGCGTCGGCCAGCAGCTGCTGGTTCTCCGCCAGCGCCGCGGCCGCCTCGGCCTGCGCGGTCTCCGCCTGGGCGATGCCGCCCTCGATGCGACGGGTGCGCTCGTCCAGCACGGCCTGGAACTTCGGCAGGACGTACCGGTAGAACGGCACCGCGATGCCCACGAGCACGACGATCGACCACAGGATGTCGTACCCGGCGGGCAGCAGCAGCTGGATGCCCTCCGGGGCCTCTCCCTCGGCGGCCGTCACGACGGCCGCGAACGCGGCCGTGCTCACTGGAAGAGGAAGCCGGTGATGAGGCCGAGGAGGCCGAGGACCTCGACGAAGCCGATACCGATGAACATGGTGGTGCGGAGCTGGCCGGCGACCTCGGGCTGGCGCGCGATGCCCTCGACGGTCTTGCCGATGAGGATGCCCAGACCGATACCCGGGCCGAGCACCGCGAGGCCGTAGCCGACGGTCGCGATGTTCCCGGAGACGGCGTCGGCGGCGGCGAGGATCATGCTGGTGTCTGCCACGGTGGCTCGTTCCTTCCGTTGGGTCCCCGGCCGGTCGGCCGGGGGCTCGTGGGACCGCCGGGCGCGAGCCCGGCGGTGGTCGGTGGTGTCAGTGCTCGTCCGCGATGGACAGGCTGATGTAGACGGCGGTGAGGACCACGAAGATGTACGCCTGGAGCGCGGCGACGAAGACCTCGAACAGCGTGATGGCGAACCCGCCGAGCAGGCTGGGGACCGCGAAGACGGTCATGCCCGACATCGAGCGGACGAAGAAGTCCGTGGCGGAGAAGCAGAGCACCAGCATCAGGTGCCCGGCGACCATGTTCGCCATGAGTCGCAGCGCCAGCGTGGCGGGCCGCAGGACGAAGACCGTGAGGAACTCGACCGGCGCCAGCAGCACGTAGAGCGGCTTCGGCACACCCGGGGGGAACAGGCTCGTCTTGAGGAACCCGCCCAGGCCGTGGTGGCGGATGCCGGCGCCGAGGTACATGACGTACACCCACAGCGCGAGCATGACCGGCAGGCCGATGAGCGACGTCCCGGCGATGTTCAGACCGGGGACGATGCCGGTGATGTTGAACGCGAGGATCGCGAAGAAGATCGTCGTCAGGAGGGCGACGTACTTGTGCGCCTTCTCCTTGCCGATGATGTCCTCGGCCACGTTGACGCGCACGAAGTCCAGCAGGAGCTCCGCGACGTTCTGACCGCGGCTCGGCACGAGCTTCGCGCGGCGCGCGGCCACGACCATGAGGACCACGAGCACGACCGCCGCGATGATGCGGACGAGCTGCATGCGGTTGAACTCCGCGAACGTCCCCTCGAAGAGGAACGGGTGCGGGAAGAAGTCCGCGATGGTGGGGGCGTGGAAGCCGCCCTCTTCCGCGGCGAGCGGCACGGTCGTCGCGATGCTGGACAGAGCGGTCTCCTGTGGTCGTGATGCACGGTGCCGCCTCGTCGCGGGCACACCGGTGACACCTGGCCGTCGTGGATGGAGTGAAGCCTAACCCATCGTCCGGGCGGTTCAGGACGCCGTTCCGGGCGCTTCGTCCACCCGCCCGGGTGACGCCTCAGCGCCCGGCCGCGCCGGGCTCGACGTAGGGCACCCGTCCCCCGTTGACGGCCCGGAGGTCGAGCACCGCGGAGCCGATCACGCCGAGCGCCAGCACCCCCGCGAGCACACCCCGCGAGTAGAAGTCGAGGTCGCGCACGAGCGCGAGCACGACGATCACCACGAGCACCTTCGCGAGCCAGGTGCCCATGACGACGGCCGCCATCGTGTTCGGGGACGAGTCCAGCGTGCGCAGCATCGCCACGACGGTCGTGCCCGAGAAGACGAGCGCCAGGCCCACGGCGATCAGCGCGCCCCACACGCCGGGCACGCCGGCGACGAGGGCGCCGACGCCCACGCCGACGACGGCGAGGGCGCCGAGGAGCAGCAGGGTGTCGCGCAGCGCGCGCCGGAACACGGCGCGCGTCGCCTCCTGCGTCCGCGCGGGCGCGGCGGGACGGTCGGCCGGCTCGACGGGTCCGGTCGGGTCGGTCGTCACGGGGATGCCTCCACGGGGGTCGGGGTGCGCCCGCGCAGCGGGCCGAGGGTGAGCAGGGTGGCGACGACGACGCCGACGCCCGTCGCGACGACCACGGTCGTCGTCGACCAGACCGCCAGCGCCGCGACGCCGAACGCCAGCACGGCGGTCCACACGTACATGATCGCCACGGCCCGGCGGTGGGAGTGCCCCAGCGCGAGCAGGCGGTGGTGCAGGTGCAGGCGGTCGGGGTGGAAGGGGCTCTTGCCCTGCACGAGGCGGCGCAGGATGGCGAGCGACATGTCGAGCAGCGGCAGCACGAGGACCGCCAGCGGCAGCACGATCGGCACGAACGCGGGGAACGAGACGCGGTCGGACACGGCGAGCGGGTCGATCTGGCCGGTCACGACGATCGCCGCCGCGGCCATCACGTAGCCCAGCAGCATCGAGCCGGAGTCGCCCATGAAGATCCGGGCGGGATAGGCGTTGTGCGGCAGGAAGCCCACGCAGATGCCGACGAGCACCGCCAGCACGAGCGTCGCGAGGCTCGAGTAGTCGCCCTGGCTGGTGCCGCGCGTGAGCAGGTACGCGTACAGGAAGAACGCCGCTCCCCCGATGGCGAGCACGCCCGCCGCCAGGCCGTCGAGCCCGTCGACGAAGTTCACGGCGTTCATCGCGACGACGACGGACACGACCGTGACGAACACCCACGTACGGGGTGAGCCCACGAGCACGCCGGCGATCGGCAGCTGGTACAGCAGGACGCCCTGCCACGCGAGGAAGCCCGCGGCGAGCACCTGCCCCATGAGCTTCGTCAGCCAGTCGAGGTCCCAGATGTCGTCGGCGACGCCGAGCGCGCACACGAGCGCCGCGCCGCCGACGATGCCGATGATGGGCCGCGGGTTGTCGAACAGGCCGGACAGGAACGGCAGCCGGCTGGCCATGAGGAACGCGACCAGCAGCCCGCCGAACATCGCCATGCCCCCGAGCCGGGGCGTCGGGATGGCGTGCACGTCGCGGTCGCGGACGGCCGTGATGGCGCCCCACCGCAGGGCGCACCACCGGGCCAGCGGCGTCAGCAGGTACGTGACGACCGCCGCGATCAGCAGGACGAGCGAGTACACCCTCACCGGGCCGGGGCCTCCGGGGTGTCGGCGTGGCCGCCGTCCTGCGGCTCGGTGCCGGGGCCAGGGGCGTCGGCGGCGTCGGGGCCGGCGGCGTCGGGGCCGGCGTCCGGGCCGGCCGCGC
>NZ_JBFTEP010000028.1:0-32797 GCF_047229365.1 Cellulomonas pasadenensis
CCGCCGCACGCCGCGAGGACGCCGACGGCCGCCGCGCCGAGCGCCGCGGCGCCCGCCCGGGCCAGGACGTCCCGGCGGGAGGGGCACGACCCGCAGCCGGGACCGTGCGAGGTCGCCGCGTCGTGCGGCGAGGGGGAGGTGCGGACGGACATCGGTCCTCCGGGCGGTGGGACGGGCGGCGGGTCCGCCCATCGTCGCCCGTCACCGGCCCGACGGGAAGGACGTCGCGCCGACGCGTCGCCTAAGCGATTCGGCGTGTGGACCGCGCGACGCGACGGGCGCACCGTCGACGGGTGCTCGACGACGAGGACGCGCCGCCCCCGCGCGCCGACGGACCCCCCTCCGGTCGTCGGCCCCTCCTCCGCGGGGGCGGTGCGGCCGTCCTCGCGCTCACCGCTGCCGTGGCCGCGCACGCGCACGCGGGCGGCGCGCTGCCGACCGCCACGGTCCTCGCGGCACTCGCCGCCCTCGTCGTCGCGGTCGGTGTCGGGGCGGCCCGCGCGGTCGGCGGCCGACGTGCCGCCGGCGTCGCCGCGGTCGCGGTGGCGCTCGCGGTCGTCGCGCTCCAGCCCGTGCTGACGACGCTCGCACCCGCCGTCGCACCGGCTGCCGCCGCACCCGCACGCCCCGCGGCGCCGGGTGGGCCCCCGGGCATGCCGGTGGTGGCCGCGGTGACGGTGGCCGACCCCGGGGCGGTGGGCCCGGAGGCGAGCGAGGCGTCGGGGACGGCCGGGGCGGCAGGGACCTCCGGGACGGACGCGGGCGCGCACCACCACCACGGCGCGCACGGCCACCACGACGCGGGTGCCCTCGGTGCCGCCGCGGAGGCGGCGTCGGAGCCGGAGCCGGCCGCGGAGCCGGAGCCGGCCGCGGAGCCGGCGCCGGGCGCGGGCGCGTCGTCGACGGCGGGCGGCGGCGCGGGGGCCATGACCGGTGCCACCGCGGCCAGCGCCGCGAGGTCGATCGCGCCCAGGCGCACGACCCGCAGGACGTCGCCCGTCGCGTCGACGATGGTCGACGCGACGCCGCCGGGCGCCTCGCCGCCGTCGAGGAACACCGGGACGTGCGCGCCGAGCTGGCGGTACGCCTCCTGCGCCGTGGTGGCGGCGGGACGTCCCGTGCGGTTGGCGCTGGACACGGCGAGCGGGCCGGTGCGGCGCAGCAGCGCGAGGGCCACGCGGTGGTCCGGCACCCGCAGGGCGACGGTGCCGTGCGTCTCGCCGAGGTCCCACGCGAGGGACGGCTGCGCGCGGACGATGACCGTCAGACCGCCGGGCCAGAAGGCGTCCGCGAGGGCGCGCACGCCGTCGGGCACGTCGGTCGCGAGGCCGTCGAGCGTGCGGACGTCGGGGATCAGCACCGGCGGGGGCATCTGCCGCCCGCGTCCCTTCGCGTCGAGCAGGGCCTGCACGGCCCGGGGGTCGAACGCGTCGGCACCGATGCCGTAGACGGTGTCGGTGGGCAGGACCACGAGCTGCCCGCGGCCGACCGCGTGCACGGCCTCGTCGAGCGAGGGCCCCCACGTGCCCGGGTCGGTGGCGTCCTTGATCCGGATGAGGCTCACGCGGGCGAGTCTCCCACGCCCGCCGCCGCGACTCGCCGGGCCACCAGCGTGCGCGGCCGGCCCGTCAGGTCGGGTGCCGTGCCGACGTCCGTGAACGCCCCCGTGGCGCTCGCGACGTCCCGCGCGGGCGCGTCCTGGACCTCGGCGTGCTCCATGACGAGCAGGCCGCCGGGGGCGAGCAGCCGCGCCGCCGCGGCGACGACGGCACGCGGCACGTCGAGGCCGTCGGTGCCGCCGCCGTACAGCGCGAGGTCCGGGTCGTGGTCGCGGACCTCGGGGTCCGTCGGGACGGCGTCCGGCGGGATGTAGGGCGGGTTGGAGACCACGACGTCGACGGCGCCCGCGAGGTCGGCCAGCAGGTCCGGGTCCCGCACGTCGGCGTGCTCCACGCGGACGTCCGTGGCGCCGACCGCGGCGGCGTTGCGCCGCGTCAGGTCGACGGCCTCGGGCGAGAGGTCGACCGCGACGACGCGCGCCCCCGGCACCTCGGTCGCCACCGACAGCGCGATGGCGCCCGTGCCGGTGCACAGGTCGACGACGACGGGCGTCCGCCCGGCCGCCAGCAGGCGCCGGGCCTCGTCGACCGCCGGCTGCGCGACCGTCTCGGTCTCGGGCCGCGGCACGAACACGCCCGGCTCGACCCGCAGGGTCAGGTGCCGGAAGGCCGTGCGCCCGGTGATGTGCTGCAGCGGCTCTCGCGCACGCCGGCGCTCGACCAGGCCGGCGTACGTCGTCGCGAAGCCGTCGGGCAGGGCGGGCGGCAGCACCAGGTCGACGCGCGGCAGGCCGAGCGCGTGCGCCGCGAGCTCGGTCGCGTCGTACCGCGGCGACCCGACGCCCGCCTCGGCGAGCACGCGCGTCGCGCCCTCGACGTACGCGCGCAGCGTCACGGGCGCCGTCGGCGCGTCCCCGCTCACGCGCCCGCCGCCGCGAGCCGTGCCGCCTCGTCCGCCTCGACGGCCGACGCGACGACCGGGCCGAGGTCACCGTCGAGCACCTGGTCGAGGTTGTACGCCTTGTAGCCGGTGCGGTGGTCGGCGATGCGGTTCTCGGGGTAGTTGTACGTGCGGATCCGCTCGGAGCGGTCGACCGTGCGCACCTGCGACCGGCGGGCCTCGCTCGCGGCGGCCGCCACCTCCTCCTGGCGCGCCGCCAGCAGGCGGGCGCGCAGCACGCGCATGGCCTGCTCGCGGTTCTGCAGCTGCGACTTCTCGTTCTGCATCGACACGACGATGCCCGACGGCAGGTGCGTGATCCGCACCGCCGAGTCGGTGGTGTTGACCGACTGCCCGCCCGGCCCGGACGACCGGTAGACGTCGATGCGCAGGTCGTTCGCGTCGATCGCGACGTCACCCTCGTCGTCGGCCTCGGGGAAGACCATGACGCCGGCGGCGGACGTGTGGATCCGGCCCTGCGACTCCGTCACGGGGACGCGCTGCACGCGGTGCACGCCGCCCTCGTACTTCAGGTGCGCCCACACGCCGTCCTCGGGCGCGCCCGCGGACCGGGCCTTCACGGCCACCTGCACGTCCTTGTAGCCGCCGAGGTCCGACTCCGTGGCCTCGAGCACCTGCACGGCCCAGCCCTGGCGCTCGGCGTACCGCGTGTACATGCGCAGCAGGTCGCCCGCGAACAGGGCCGACTCCTCGCCGCCCTCCCCCGCCTTGATCTCGAGGATCACGTCGCGGCCGTCGTCGGGGTCGCGCGGGACGAGCACGCGCCGCAGGCGCTCGGCGGCCTCGTCGGCGGCGGCGCGCAGGGCGGGCAGCTCGGCGGCGAACGACGGGTCCTCGGCGGCCAGCTCGGTCGCCGCACCCGCGTCGTCGGTCGCCGCGCGCCACGTCCGGTACGCCTGCACGACCGGCCCGAGCTCGGCGTACCGGCGCCCGAGCCGGCGCGCCCGGCCGGCGTCGGCGTGCACCGACGGGTCGGCGAGCTGCGTCTCGATGTCCGCGTGCTCCGCGAGCAGCGGGGCGAGGGCCGGCGGGGTGCCGTCGGGGGTCACGGGTGGCGGGTCTCCTGCTGAGGTCGGTGCGGGGTGCCGGAACGACGCAGCGCCGGTGCGCGGGCGGCGGACACGACCATGGAGGGCCGTCGTCCGCGCCGCGCACCGGCGCTGGGCGGAAGAGCTACTTGCCGGACTTCTTGCCGTAGCGGGCCTCGAAGCGGGCCACGCGGCCACCGGTGTCGAGGATCTTCTGCTTGCCCGTGTAGAACGGGTGGCAGGCGCTGCAGACGTCGGCGTGGATCTTGCCGTCGGTGACGGTCGACTTCGTGGTGAACGTGTTGCCGCAGGTGCAGGTGACCTCGGTCGTCACGTACTCCGGGTGGATGCCAGACTTCACGATGTTCTCCTTGCGAGGGATGTCTCCGGGTCCGGACGCGCCGTTCGCGCCGGTGAACCGCAGACCAGCGGACCATTGTGCCAGAACGCAGCGGCGCCCCGGAAACTTCCCGGGTGTGCCGGCGGGACGGGGTCAGGGCGTCGCGGTCGCGCGGGCGTCCTCGTACCACGACACCAGGGCGTCCCCCGCGTCGCCCGCACGCCGGCGGAACGCCCGTCGCGGCAGCGTGCGCGGCCGCAGGTCGAGCCAGCTGTCCCGGGACAGCCCCGGGACCCTGCCGGCGACGCGGACGTGGTCCGCGCGCCGCCCCTTGTCCCGGGACGTGAAGCGCGCCACCTCGACGCGCCGGCCGGCGCGCCGCAGCACGAGCACGGGTCGGTCCTTCCCGCCCGGGGCGTCGTCGAACGGGACCCAGGCGAACCACACCTCGCCGGGCCGGGGGTGCGGGCGCCGGCGCGCGACGGCGACGACGACGAGGAGCACGAGGACGAGCGCGGCCGCCACCACGGGCGCCGGCACGAGCGTCAGGTCCCCGAGCCAGGACGTCGTGGGGGCGGAGGACGGGGGCAGGGCGTGCACGGGCCGACCCTAGGCGTCCGCCGCGCGGGTGCCGGCACGTCCCGCCGGCACCACCCGGTCGGCGCAACGGCCCCGCACCCGGGGCGGGTGCGGGGCCGTCGACGACGAGCGGCGGGGCGTCAGACGACCTTGCCGACGCCCTCCTCGAGGCCGTGGCCGTTGTGGCCCGGCGTCGTCTTCTGCACCTGCAGGAGGAACTCGACGTTCGACTTCGTCTCGCGCAGCTTGCCGAGCAGGAGCTCGATGGCCTGCTGCTGGTCGAGCGCGCCGAGCACGCGACGGAGCTTGTAGATGATCTTCAGCTCGTCGCTGCTCATGAGCACCTCCTCGCGGCGCGTGCCGGACGCGTTGACGTCCACCGCGGGGAAGATGCGCTTGTCGGCGAGGCCGCGCGACAGGCGCAGCTCCATGTTGCCGGTGCCCTTGAACTCCTCGAAGATGACCTCGTCCATCTTCGAGCCCGTCTCGACCAGGGCCGAGGCGAGGATCGTCAACGAGCCGCCGTTCTCGATGTTCCGCGCCGCGCCGAAGAACCGCTTCGGCGGGTAGAGCGCCGAGGCGTCCACACCACCGGAGAGGATGCGGCCCGACGCGGGCGCCGCGAGGTTGTAGGCACGCGACAGGCGGGTCAGCGAGTCGAGCAGCACGACGACGTCCTGGCCGAGCTCGACCAGGCGCTTGGCGCGCTCGATCGCGAGCTCGGCGACCACCGTGTGGTCCGAGGCGGGACGGTCGAACGTCGAGGCGATGACCTCGCCCTTGACCGTCCGCTCCATGTCCGTGACCTCCTCGGGGCGCTCGTCGACGAGCACGACCATGAGGTGGACCTCGGGGTTGTTCGCGGTGATCGCGTTCGCGATCTGCTGCATGACGATCGTCTTGCCGGCCTTGGGCGGCGCGACGATGAGGCCGCGCTGACCCTTGCCGATCGGGGCGACGATGTCGATGACGCGCGGCGTGAGCTTGGTGAACTCCGGGCGCTGGCGGGCCAGCTCCGGGTCGACGCCGTTGACCGAGTCGAGGCGCACGAGCGCGTTGAACTTGCTCGGCCGGTTGCCCTGCGGCTGCGGGTCGCCCTCGCGCGGCTGGCGCACGGCACCGACGATCGCGTCGCCGCGGCGCAGGCCGTGCTTCTTCACCTGGTTGAGGGAGACGTACACGTCGCCCGGGCCCGGCAGGTAGCCGGAGGTGCGCACGAAGGCGTACGAGTCGAGGACGTCGAGGACGCCCGCGACGGGCAGCAGGACATCGTCCTCGTCGAGCTCGATGTCGTCGACGCCGGGCAGCTCGCCGGCACCGCGGCCGCGGCCGCGCTTGCGGTCCCGGTCGCGGTAGCGGTCGCGCGAGCGCCGGCGGCGGCCGCCGCGCTCGTCGTCGTCCTGGCGGTCGTCGCGCTGCTGCCGGTCGTCACGCGGCTGACGGTCGTCGCGGGGCTGGCGGTCGTCGCGCGGCTGGCGGTCGTCCCGGCCGGCGCGGTCGGCCTGCGCCCCCTGGCCCTCGCGGCCCTGCGACGCGCGGTCCGCCGCACGCTCGCCCTGCTCCTCGCGGGGTGCGACCTCGACGGGCGCACCCGCGGTCCGGCCCGCGCGGCGCGAACGGCGCTCGCCGGTCACGACGCCCACGGCGTCGGCGGCACGGGCCGCACGGTCGTCCCGCTCGTCACCGGGCGTCAGGCGCGCGTCGAGCGCGGCCTCGAGCCCGGCGAGCGCGTCGCGCGCCGGCCGCTCGGTCCGGTGCTCGTCGCGCGCACGCTCGCCGCGCGGGGCGCGCTCGGCCCGCGGCGCGTCGGTGGACGGCTGCTCCGCACGGGACTGCTCAGGACGGGGCTGCTCGGCACGGAACTGCTCGGCACGGGACTGCTCGGCACGGGACTCGTCGGCGACGGCCTCGTCCGCCCGGGCCTCGGCCCGCGGCGCACGCTCGGCGCGCGGCGCCCGGGTCCGGCGGGGCGCACGCTCGTCGGCGTCACCCGCGGCGTCGCCGCCGGTGACCTCCGGCGCCTCGACGACCGCCCCGGCGCGGCGCGTGCTCGCGCGCGTCTCGAGGGCCTGCGGGCGCTCCGCGGGGCGGTCACCCGACCGCGCGGCGGAGATGGCCTGCACGAGGTCGCCCTTGCGCATCTTGCTCGTGCCCTTGACGCCGAGCTGCGAGGCGAGCGCCTGGAGCTCCGGCAGGCGCATCGCGGAGATGCTGCCGG
Organism: Cellulomonas pasadenensis; assembly: GCF_047229365.1. NCBI lineage: Bacteria > Bacillati > Actinomycetota > Actinomycetes > Micrococcales > Cellulomonadaceae > Cellulomonas > Cellulomonas pasadenensis. The sequence goes on from NZ_JBFTEP010000028.1 coordinate 6,686, forward strand.
TGCCCGAGCCGCCGGCCGTGGTCGCGGCGGCGTCGATGGTGTCTGTCACGAAGGATCCTTCCCCCTCGGCGGGGCCCCTCCCGGTCCTCCCGGGCGGGGGTCTGCGTCCGGCCGGTGGGACCGGGCGCGGTTCTGCCACGCGCGCCGCGTACGACGGCGTCTGCCTCACGCGGGGCGGGACGTTCCCCTCGTCGTCGACTCGTGCGACCGTCCGGCGGGATCACGGGTGACGTCCGGCGACCGTCCGGGGCCGCGGAGGCGGCCGGTCGGTGAGGTCGGGGTTCCGGGAGTCCGGGTTCCGCAGTCGATCCGCAGGTCGATCCACAGGGGGCCGGAGGACGAGGTCCGGGGAACGGCCCGATGCTACCACCGGGGCACCCGGCGTCGTGGCGCCTCGCCACGGGCGTCGGCCCGGTGCACGGCGGCTCAGTCGAGCAGCGCGCGCACGGTGGCGCCCTCCGGGTCGACCGGCAGCCGCAGCACGCGCCAGCCCGCCCTCACGCCGCCGAACGCGTCGGCGACCGCCGCGTCGGCGTCGGTCGCGTGGACGTCGGCACCGACGCCCTCCCCCGTCGCCGTGCTCCCGGACGCCTCGACGGGGGCGCCCACGCGCCGCGCTAGCGCGAGCACCGTCGGCCCCGCGCCGGACACGACCGCCGCGACGCCGCGCGCCCGCAGGGCGTCCACGAGCGCCAGCGACTCGGGCATCACCGAGCGGCGGTAGCCCTGGTGCAGGCGGTCACCCGTCGCGTCGAGCAGGAGGTCGGGCCGCCGGCCGAGCGCCTCGACGAGCAGGCCCGCTCGTCCTGCCTGCCAGGCCGCGTCGGCGTGGGGGACCTGCGCGGGCAGCACGCCTCGGGCCGCGTGGGTCGACAGGTGCTGCGGCGGCACGATCGCCACGGGCGCCACGTCGGCGTGCACGGGCAGCCGGACGGCGCGCACGGCGCCGCCGTCGTCGGCCGACCACGCGAGCGTGCAGCCGCCGAGCAGCGCGGGGGCCGCGTTGTCGGGGTGCCCCTCCAGCTCGGTGGCCAGCGCGAGCACGTCGTCGTCGCCGAGCACCTCCGGGTCGCCGACGAGGCCCCGCGCCGCGAGCAGGCCCGCCACGACCGCGGCGGCCGACGAGCCGAGCCCCCGCCCGTGGGGGATGCGGTTGCGGCACACCAGGTGCAGGCCGGTCTGCGGCGCGCCCACGTGGTCGAGCGCGGCCCGCAGCGCGCGGACCACCAGGTGCCGCTCGTCGTCCGGGACCTCGCCGGCACCCTCGCCCTCGACCTCGACGCGCACCTCGGACGAGCCGAGCGCGCGCACGCCGAGGTCGTCGTGCAGGCCGAGGGCCATGCCCAGCGCGTCGAAGCCCGGGCCGAGGTTGGCGGACGTGGCGGGGACGCGGACCCGCACGTGCGCCGCGCGCAGACGCACGGGTCAGCCCAGGCCGAGCGCGTCGGCGATCGAGACGACGTCCGCGGACACGCGCACCGGGACGACCTCGCCGCCGTCGGCGGTCCGCAGCGCCCACTGCGGGTCCTTCAGCCCGTGCCCGGTGACGGTGACGATGATCCGGGCGCCGGCGGGGACCTCCCCCGCCTCGGCCCGGGCGAGCAGGCCCGCCACGCCGGCCGCCGACGCCGGCTCCACGAACACGCCCGCCTCGGCGGACAGCACGCGGTGCGCCGCGAGGATCTGCTCGTCGGTGACGGCCGCGATCACGCCGCCGGACACGTCGCGGGCCTCCTCCGCCTGCTGCCACGACGCGGGGTTGCCGATGCGGATCGCGGTGGCGATCGTCTCGGGCTGGTCGATCGGGTGGCCCGCGACGATCGGCGCGGCGCCGGCGGCCTGGAAGCCCCACATGACGGGCGTGCGCGTCGCGACGGCGGCCAGGGCGGTGCCGGCGTCGAGGCCCGCGTACTCGCGGTAGCCCTTCCAGTACGCGGTGATGTTGCCGGCGTTGCCGACGGGCAGGACGTGCACGTCGGGCGCGTCGCCGAGGGCGTCGACGACCTCGAACGCCGCCGTCTTCTGCCCCTCGATGCGGTCCGGGTTGACCGAGTTCACGAGCTCGACGGGGTACGCCTCGGCGAGCTTGCGGGCCGCGACCAGGCAGTCGTCGAAGTTGCCGTCGACCTGGAGCAGGCGTGCCCCGTGCGCGATGGCCTGCGACAGCTTGCCCATCGCGATCTTGCCGTCCGGGACGAGCACCGCGCACAGCATCCCGGCGCGGGTGGCGTAGGCGGCGGCGGACGCCGACGTGTTGCCCGTCGACGCGCACACGACGGCCTTCGCGCCGCGCCCCGCGGCGGCCGACATCGCCGTCGTCATGCCGCGGTCCTTGAACGAGCCGGTCGGGTTCATGCCCTCGACCTTGAGGAACACCTCGGCGCCCGTCCGCTGCGACAGCACGGGCGCCGGCACGAGCGGCGTGCCGCCCTCGCCCAGCGTGACGACGCGCTCCTGGACGTGCGCGGGCAGGCGGTCGGCGTACTCGGCGATGACGCCGCGCCACTGGTGGGCCATGGGTTCCTCGGTTCGGTGCGGGCCCCGGTCGCTGTCGGGGCGGTCGAGCAGGGGTGCTGGCTGGTGCGGGTCGGGCCGGCGGGCGGGTCGGTGCGGCGGTCCCGTCAGAGCACCGGCAGCACGGAGACGACGCGGCGCACGACGTCGAGGGCGGCGACCGCCTCGACCGTGGCGCGCAGCGCGCGCTCCGGCGCCGTGTGCGTGGTGATGACGAGCGTCGCGAGCCGGACGTCGTCGGCGGCCGACGGGTCGACGGGCGGCGTCTGCCGGACCGCCTCGATCGACACGTCGTGCTCGGCCAGCTCCGCGGCCACGCGCGCGAGGACGCCCGGCCGGTCGGCGACCTCGAGCCGCAGCTGGCTGCGGGTGCGCGCGTCGCCCGCGTCGAGCACGGGCAGGCCCGCGTACGACGACTCCACGGGACCCTTGCCGCCGAGCACGCGGTGCCGCGCGACGGAGACGAGGTCGCCGAGCACGGCGGACGACGTGGGCGCTCCCCCGGCGCCGCGGCCGTAGAACATGAGCTCGCCGGCGGCCTCCGCCTCGACGAAGACGGCGTTGAACGCGCCGCGCACGTTGCCGAGCGGGTGGTCCGACGGGACGAGGGCGGGGTGCACGCGCACGAGCACGCCGCTGCCGTCCGCCGCGCGCTCCGCCACCGCGAGCAGCTTGACGACGTGGCCGGTGCGGGCGGCCCAGGCGACGTCGTCGGCGGTCACCCCGGTGATGCCGGTGCGGTCGACGTCGTCCATGCCGACGCGCGTGTGGAACGCGAGCGACGCGAGGATCGCCGCCTTCGCCGCGGCGTCGTAGCCCTCGACGTCGGCCGTGGGGTCCGCCTCGGCGTAGCCGAGCTGCTGCGCCTCGGCGACCGCGGCGTCGAGGTCGAGCCCCTCGGTGGCCATCCGGTCCAGGACGTAGTTGGTCGTGCCGTTGACGATGCCGAGGACGCGGCGCACCGTGTCGCCCGCGAGCGACTCGCGCACCGGGCGGACGATCGGGATGGCGCCCGCGACGGCGGCCTCGAAGTACAGGTCCACGCCGGCGGCGTCGGCGGCCGCGTACAGGGTGGGGCCGTCCTGCGCGAGCAGCGCCTTGTTCGCCGTCACGACCGACGCGCCGTGCTCGACGGCGTGCAGCAGCAGCGTGCGGGCCGGCTCGACGCCGCCCATCAGCTCGACGACGACGTCGGCCTTCTCGACGAGCGACGTGGCGTCGGCCGTGAGCAGCGCGCGGTCGACGACCGGGTCGCGCGGCGCGTCGACGTCGCGCACTGCGACGCCGACGAGCTCGAGGGGCGCGCCGGCGCGGGCGGCCAGGTCGTCGGCCTCCGTCACCAGGCGCCGCACGACCTCCGTGCCGACGACGCCGCAGCCGAGGACGGCGACGCGCAGGGGCGGGTGGGCGGACGACGGGTGCGGCACGTCTGCTGCCTCTCGTGGTGCGGGCGGAGGGCCCGGCCAGCGGGGCCGGCCGGGCGGCCCCAGGATAGGGGTGCCCCGGCCGGCGCCGTCCGGGTGTCCGCGCGGGCGGCCCCCCTCGACGCGGGCACGCCGCCCGGAGCAGGCTGGCGCGGTGACCGGCGAGCGCCTGTACCCCGTGCTGACCTTCCCCGACCTCGACGAGGCGCTCGACTTCTACGCCGCCCTCGGCTTCCGCACGACGTACCGGCAGCTGCGCCCGTACGCGTCCGGCGTCGTGCAGCGCGACGACATGGCGATCCACCTGAGCGGCGTCGACGGCTACGACCCGGCGGCGTCCCTGGGCAGCGCGATCGTGGTCGTGCCGGACGCGGGCGCGCTCTACGCGTCCTTCGCCGCCGGCCTGCGCGAGCGCTACGGACGGCTGCCGTCCGCGGGCGTGCCGCGCCTGCTGCGGCCGCGGCGCAAGCAGGGCACGACGACGGGGTTCACGGTCGTCGACACGGGCGGCAACTGGCTGCGCTTCTACGGCGCCGCGGACGTGGCGGACGGGGAGACCGAGGAGGGTGACGGCGCCGCACGGACGACGGGCCTGGCGCGTGCGCTCGAGGTGGCGGCGCGGCAGGGCGACGCGCGCGGTGACGACGCGACGGCCCTGGCCGTGCTCGACCGGGCGCTCGCGCGGCACCCCGACGGCGCGCCGGAGGACCGCGTGCGGGTGCTCCTGTACCGCGCGGAGCTGCTCGTCCGCACGGGCGACCCGGACGCGGCGCGGGCGGCGCTGGACGCGGCGACGGCGGTCCCCCTCGACGCGGCGCAGCGCGCGGCGGTGGCGGACGACCTGGCGCACGGGCGCGAGGTCGTCGGCCCGGCGTGACGCGTGGTCGCACGGGCGGGTGGCGCACCCCGGTCGACGTCTCGCCTAAGGTCCTGACGTGACGTCAGATCGCCGTCCCGTGACCGCGGGCACCCCCGCCACGGGCACCACCACCGCCGCCCCCGCCGCGCCGTCCGCCGACGTCCCCCTCTCCGCCGCGCTGCGCGCGGGGACGCGCGCCGAGCACGAGACCGCCGAGCGGTCGGCGTTCGTCGAGCACCTCGTCGGCGGCCGGCTCGACGTCGCGGCCTACGCCGACCTGGCCGCGCAGCAGCTCGCGGTCTACACGGCGCTCGAGGCCGCCGGTGACCGCCTGCGCGCGGCCGGCGTCGACGCCGGCCTCGTCTTCGACGAGCTGCGGCGCGTGCCCGCCATCGAGGACGACCTCGGGCACCTGTACGGCGCCGGCTGGCGCGACCGCGTACGGACGCTGCCCGCGACGGCCGCGTACGTCGCGCGCCTCGAGGAGGTCGCCGGGGCGCTGCCCGCCTACGCGGCGCACGGCTACACGCGCTACCTCGGCGACCTGTCGGGCGGGCAGGTGCTGCAGCGCATGCTCCAGCGGCACCTCGGGTTCACCGGTCCCGGCGTCACGTTCTACGACTTCCCGCAGATCCACCGGCTCAAGCCGTTCAAGGACGTCTACCGCGAGCGCCTCGACGCCCTCCCCCTGACGGCGGACGAGCGCGCCGCCGTCGTCGAGGAGGCACGCGTCGCCTTCCGGCTCAACCAGGCGGTGTTCGCCGACCTCGGCGCGGTGCACGTCCGCTGAGCGCGGCGCGTCGGTCGGCGCTGCGCGCGGGCGCGTCAGTCGGCGGACACGTCCAGCGCGAGCAGGTCGTCGACGGTCTCGCGCCGCACGAGCACGCGGGACGCGCCGTCGCGCACGGCGACGACCGGCGGCCGCGTGAGCAGGTTGTAGTTCGACGACATCGACCGCCCGTACGCGCCCGTCGCGGGCACGGCGAGCAGGTCCCCCGCCCGGACGTCGCCGGGCAGCTGCACCTCGTGCACGACGATGTCGCCGCTCTCGCAGTGCTTGCCCACGACGCGCGCGAGCACCGGCTCGGCGTCCGACGCCCGGCCGACGACCTCGGCGTGGTACGCCGCGCCGTACAGCGCGGGCCGGATGTTGTCGCTCATGCCGCCGTCGACCGAGACGTACGTGCGCACGCGGCCGTCGTCGAGGCGGACGGGCTTGACCGTGCCGACGCGGTAGAGCGTGAGGCCGGCCGGGCCGACGATCGCGCGGCCGGGCTCGATCGACAGGCGCGGCAGGTCGGTGCCGAGCGCGCGCGCCGCGTCGGCGACGGCCCGGACGACCTCGTCGGCGACGCGCACCGGGTCGATCGCCTCCTCGCCCGGCAGGTACGCGATCCCGTACCCGCCGCCGAGGTCGACCTCCTCGACGACCACGCCCGTGCGCGCGGCGAGGTCGGCGCGCAGCGCGAGCACCTTCTGCGCGGCGACGGCGAAGCCCGAGGAGTCGAGGATCTGCGACCCGATGTGCGAGTGGAGGCCGAGCAGGTGCAGCTCCGGACGCGCGACGACGCGCAGCAGCGCGGTGAGCGCGGGGCTGTCCCCGCCGTCCGGGCCGGCCGCGAGCGACAGGCCGAACTTCTGGTCCTCGTGCGCCGTGGAGATGAACTCGTGCCCGCCCGCGTGCACGCCCGTCGTCACACGCACCATCACGGGCGCGGCGGGGGTCTCGCGCCCGTCCGCGCGCCGGGCGGCGACGAGGTCCGCGAGGCGGTCGACCTCGACGAGCGAGTCGACGATGATCCGGCCGACGCCCGCGTCGAGCGCCGCGTGCAGCTCGGCGTCCGACTTGTTGTTGCCGTGCAGACCGACGTGCGCGCCGGGGACGCCCGCGGCGAGGGCCACCGCGAGCTCTCCCCCGCTGGCCGTGTCGACGCCGAGGCCCTCGGCGTGCACCCAGCGGGCGACCGCGCGGGACAGGAACGCCTTGCCGGCGTAGTACACGTCGGCCGTCGTCCCCGCCGCGGCCGCGGCGGCGCCGAACGCCTCGCGATAGGCGCGGGCGCGGGCCCGCAGGTCCGCCTCGTCCAGGACGTACGCGGGCGTGCCGTGCTCCGCGGCGAGGGCGTGCACGTCGACGCCCGCGACGCGCAGCGTGCCGTCGGCGTCGCGCGTGACGCCCGTCGACCAGGGCGCGCCCAGGGCGGTCGCGGCGCCGTCGTCCGCCCGCGTGCCGGCGGCGCTCACATGCGCTCCGGCGCGCTCACGCCGAGCAGGGCGAGCCCGTTGGCGATGACCTGACGCGTGGCGTCGTTGAGCCACAGGCGCGTGCGGTGCACGTCCGTGACGTCCTCGTCGCCGAACGGGGTGACGCGGCGCTGGTCGTACCACTTGTGGTACGCGCCGGCGAGCTCCTCGAGGTACCGGGCCACGCGGTGCGGCTCGCGCAGCTCGGCGGCCTGCGCGACGACGCGCGGCAGCTCGGCGATCTGCCCGAGCAGGACCGCCTCGGACTCGTGGTCGAGCAGGGACGCGTCGAAGCCGTCCTCGCGGCGCACGCCGGCCTCGGCGGCGTTGCGGGCCACGGACGCGGTGCGCGCGTGCGCGTACTGCACGTAGTACACGGGGTTCTCGTTGCTCGCCCGCGTCAGCAGGTCGAGGTCGAGGTCGATCTGCTGGTCGCTCGACGAGCGGGAGAGGGAGTACCGCGCGGCGTCCACGCCGACCGCGTCCACCAGGTCGTCGATCGTCACGACCGTGCCCGCGCGCTTGCTCATGCGCACCGGCTGACCGTCCTTGACCAGGTTGACGAGCTGGCCGATGAGCAGCTCGAGGTTGACGTGCGGGGTGTCGCCGAACGCCGCGCAGACGGCCATCATCCGGCCGACGTACCCGTGGTGGTCCGAGCCGAGCATGATGAAGCAGCGGTCGAACCCGCGCTCGCGCTTGTCGAGGTAGTACGCGATGTCGCCCGCGATGTACGCGGCCTGGCCGTCGGACTTGATGACGACGCGGTCCTTGTCGTCACCGAACTCGGTGGTGCGCAGCCACGTCGCACCGTCGGCCTCGTACATGTGCCCGGCCTCGCGCAGGCGCGCGACCGCCCGCTCGACGGCGCCGGACTCGTGCAGCGCGTCCTCGTGGAAGTACACGTCGAACTCGACGCCGAAGTCGCGCAGCGACGCCTTGATCTCGTCGAACATCAGGTCGACGCCGCGCACGCGGAACGCCTCGACGGCCGCGGCGTCGTCGAGCGTCCGGGGGTCGGGCTCGCCGGCGGCCGCGGCGTCGGCGAGGATCCGCTCGGCGATGTCCGCGATGTACTGGCCGCCGTAGCCGTCCTCGGGGGCCTCCTCGCCGCGGGCACGCGCGAGGAGGGAGCGCGCGAAGCGGTCGATCTGCGCGCCGTGGTCGTTGAAGTAGTACTCGCGCGTGACGTCGGCGCCGGACGCCTGGAGGACGCGGGCGAGGCTGTCGCCGACGGCCGCCCAGCGCACCCCGCCGATGTGGATGGGGCCGGTCGGGTTGGCGGAGACGAACTCGAGGTTCACCGTGAGGCCCGCGAACGAGGCGTTGCGCCCGTAGTCGGCGCCCTGCTCCACCACCGAGCGCGCGAGCTCGCCCGCCGCCGCCGCGTCGAGCCGGATGTTGAGGAAGCCGGGGCCGGCGATCTCGACCGCCGCGACGCCCGGCACGTCGGCGAGGCGCCGCGCCAGCTCCTCGGCGAGGGCGCGCGGGTTCGTGCCGGCCTTCTTCGCCAGCTGCAGCGCGACGTTCGTCGCCCAGTCGCCGTGCTCGCGCTGGCGGGGACGCTCCAGGTGCACCTTGGCCGGCACCGCGGCCGGGTCGAGGGCGAACGTGCCGTCGTCGACGGCGTGCACGAGGGCGGCGCGCAGGGCGTCGGCGAGCTGGTCGGGAGTCACCCCCGGATCGTACCGAGCGCACCTGCGCGGCCCGGCGCGCTTTCACCGCGGGCGGACGGTCACGACGCGCACGCCGGGCCGCCCACCGCGGGCCGACGGGCCGGAGCGGCGCGCCCGGACGAGGGTCTGGTCGGAACGGTTCGAGACGTGTTGACTGCATCCCCAGACGTCAGCGCGCCGCGGCTCCCGACCGGCGGTGCGCACACCGCCGAGACACCCCCTGAGGAGGCCGCCGCCGATGGCGCGTCGCACCGGACTCATCGACACCGCCGTCGACGCCCTCCGGTCGCGCATCGCCTCCGGCGAGTGGCCCGTCGGGGCGCGGATCCCGCCCGAGCCGGCGCTCGTCACGCTGCTCGGCGTCGGCCGCAACACGGTCCGCGAGGCCGTGCAGTCCCTGGTGCACGCCGGGCTGCTCGAGCGGCGGCAGGGCTCGGGGACGTACGTGCTCTCGGCGTCCGAGCTGGCCGTGACGATGAGCCGGCAGATCGCCGACGCGCGGCAGCGCGACGTCGTCGAGGTGCGCCGCGCGCTCGAGATGGAGGCCGCGCGCCTGGCCGCCCACCGACGCACCGCGACCGACGTCGGCGAGCTCCTGCAGCACCGCGACGCCCGCGCCGAGGCGTACCGCGCGGGCGACCTCGACCGCATGGTCGCCACCGACCTGGCGCTGCACCGCACGATCGTGCGAACCGCCGGCAACCCGGTCCTGCGCTCCCTGTACGACAACCTGCTCGACGCGATCGGCGAGAACATCCGGTTCAACTTCGTCACCGACGCGCACGGGCACGACTCGCACGACGGGCTGGTCGAGGCGATCGTCGCGGGCGACGAGCAGCGCGCGGTGTCGGAGACCTCCGGCTACCTCTCGGCCCTCATCGCGGAGCGCTGACCGGGTCTCCCGGCGCCTTCCCCACCGGCACCGCCCTCGCCGGCCTCCCTCCCGCACGGCTGCCTCCTCACCGAGTGCGGCACGTCGCACCGAGCGCGGGTGCTGCACCTGCCGCGCTCGGTGGGACCTGCCGCGCTCGGCACGACCTGCCGCGCTCGGCGTCGCGGGACGGGTCGGTGCGGGGACGGGCGGGCGCGTGGGCGTATGTGCTCGTGACGACGCGGGCGCCTGGCCTGGTAGTCTCGGTGCTCGCGTCGACGGCCTTGCGCCGTTCGCACGCCGCGCGCCCGTAGCTCAGCGGATAGAGCGTCTGCCTCCGGAGCAGAAGGTCGAAGGTTCGAATCCTTTCGGGCGCACCACCACGAGGGCCGCACCGCCGATGGCGGTGCGGCCCTTCGCGTCCCCCGGCACCGCGTCGCCCGGCACCGCGTCCCCCGGCACCGCGTCAGGACGACGGGCGCGCCTGCCACGTGCAGACGCACACCTCGTTGCCCTCGGGGTCGGCGAGCACCCAGAACGCCGGCACGGCGTGGTCGCTGACGAGCCGTCCGCCCGCCGCGAGGGCCGCCGCGACGCGCTCCTCGGCGAGGTCGTGCGGCACGGTCACGTCGACGTGGAGGCGGTTGCGCTGCGGGCGCGGGGCGTCCATCTGCTGGAACCACACGGCCGGGCCCGTGCCCGCCGGGTCGACGAGGGCGTCGGGGTCGGTCGGGACGTCGCGGTAGGCGAGCACCGCACGCCAGAAGGGGCGCACGGCGGGGATGTCGAGCGCGTCGACCGCGATCTCGAGCATCTCGCTCGACGGCACGGAAGGCGTGAGGGCGAGCTCGTCCGCGAGCGCGGTGACGGTCGCGGCGAGGTCGACGTCGCGGGACGTCAGCCCGCCGACGTCGTGGCTGGTCGTCGTCACGGTGACCTGGCCGTACCGGAGCAGGACGTCGGGGTGGTGGCCCGCCGCGTCGGCGGCCTCGGCGACGCGGGCGACGAACGCGGCACCCGTCGCCCAGTCCGGCGTGCGGAAGGTCGCGCGCAGCATCGTGAGCAGGACGCGCCAGTGCCGCGCGTCGACGGCGGCGGTGACGGCGGAGTGCGGCAGGCGGACGTCGGCGTCGGTCATGGACCCACCGTGCCAGCCGCCACCGACGCCGGCCAGGGCGTCGCCTACCATCCGGGCATGACGGCGTCCCCCGCACCGGTCGCACGCGGCCCGTGGGCCGTCGCGATGCGGTGGTCGCACCTGCTGTTCGCGCACTGGCCGGTGCCGGTCGCGGCGCTGCGGGGGCACGTGCCGCCGGCGCTCGAGCTCGACACGTTCGACGGCGACGCGTGGCTCGGGGTGGTCCCCTTCACGATGACGGGCGTGCGCCCGCGCGGGACGCCCGCCCTGCCGGGCCCCGGCGCGTTCCACGAGCTGAACGTGCGCACGTACGTGCGCCACCGCGGCGTGCCGGGGGTGTGGTTCTTCAGCCTGGACGCGGCGAGCCCGACGGCCGTCGCGGTGGGACGGGCCGGCATGCACCTCGCGTACCTGCGCGCGCGCATGACCCTCACCGAGCGCGACGGGCGGGTGCGGTACACGAGCGAGCGCGTCGACCGCCGCGCCCCGGCGGCAAAGCTGCGCGTGACGTACGGGGCGACGGGCCCGGCGGCACCGACGGCCCCGGGCACGCTCGAGCACTTCCTCACCGAGCGCTACGCGCTGTACGCGAGCGACCTGCCGCCGCGCGCACCGCGCCGGCTCTGGCTGGGGGCGGTCGAGCACGCGCCGTGGCGCCTCGCACCCGCCGCGTGGGAGGTGGAGCGGAACACCATGACGGCGCCGCTGGGCGTCGACGTCACGGGCCGGGAGCCGCTGCTGCACGCCGCCGAGGGCGTGCTGCCCGTGCACGGGTGGGCGCGCCGACGGGTCGCCTGACGCGCCCGGCGCCCGCGGTCAGACGTCCGCGCGGGTCCGCACCCGGCGGCGCGCGTCCGCCCGCCCGTGCCGGGCCGCCTCCGCGACCCACCGGGCGCGGGTGGCCGCGCTCGAGGTACGGACCCGGGCGTGGCGGGTCACCCCGACGGTCCGGATGCCGCAGAACCCGAGCGTCGCGTGGACGAGCGAGTGCACGGCCGCGCTGCGGTACCGCAGGCGGTCCCACCACACCGGGCTGTCCATCGTCATGACGAGGCGCGCCGTGCGGCCGGACAGCAGCCTGTCCCAGCCGAGGCCCGCCCCCCGGTGCCGGAACGCGAGCTGGGACAGGAACACCCGGTCGACGAACCCCTTGAGCACCGCGGGGTACGTCCCCCACCACTGCGGGAAGACGAGCACCACGTGGTCGGCGCGGCGCAGGGACGCGATCGCGGCGCGCACGTCGGGCTCGAGGTCCTGGTCGGGCCCCTCCCACCGCAGCGTCGACGGCCGGCGGGCCGCGACGTCGAACGTCGTCCCGCCGAGCGCGAGGAGCTCGACCTCGGCGCCCGCGTCGCGGGCCGCCGCCGCGTACGACGACGCGAGCGCGCCGCACAGGGAGTCGGTGCGGGGGTGCCCGAGGACGACGAGGACGCGCGGCGGCCGCGTGCCGGCGGGGACGGCGGCGGGGGCGCCGGCGGGGGCGGCGGTCACCGGCCCGGCGCCGTCGTCGGCACGGCGGCGAGCATCGCGCGCAGGTCGGCGTGCGTGCGGGCGACGTCGACGCCGGGGACGCCCGCGAACAGGGCCGTGAGCTCGCGGTCGAGCAGGTCCCCGGCGTCGCGCGCCAGGCGGGCGCCGGCCTCGGTCAGCGACAGCACGACCCGCCGGGCGTTCGCGGGGTCGGGCTCGGCGTGCACCAGCCCGCGGGCCACCAGCCCGGGGACCCGCTTGCTCACGGCGGCCTTCGAGACGCCGAGGCACTCGGCGAGCCGGGTGACGTCCTGCGGCTGGGTGTCCTCCAGGACCGCGAGGAACACGAACTGGCTGAAGGTGAGGTCGCCGTGGTGCGCGGCGAGCAGCCGGTCGGCGTGGGCGTCGACCGCGTCGACGAGGTGGTGCAGCGTGTACGTGAACCGGTCCGTCATGCCGTCAGTCAACCTGTTGACATATGCACGTGTCAACAGGTTGACGGACGTGGCGGCTATGCCAGCGCGGTGCGGACCGCCCGCACCACCGGCCACGCCGCCGCGGCCGTCGTCCCGGCGACCGTCCACGTCGTCGCGGTCGACGGGTCGTGCCGGGAGAGGAACGAGACGCCGGCGTCCTCGCCGACCAGCTGCACGGCGTCGCCGCCGGGCAGCCACAGGCCGAGCCCGTAGGAGTAGTCGTCGTCGTCCGTGCTGCGCGGCGCGCGCATCGCCGCGACGAGCTCGCCGGGGACGACGCGCCCGCCCAGCAGCGCCGCCCAGAACCGCTCCATGTCGTGCGTCGTCGTGTACGCGCCGCCGTCACCGCCGCCGACGACGGGCAGGTGGTGCACGTTCGTCAGCCACCGCCCGTCGACCCGGACGTAGCCGACAGCCGCGTCGCCCGGCAGCGCGTCCGACCGCGGGTACCCCGTGCGCGTCGTCCCGGCGGGGTCGAGCACGCGCTCCTGCACCAGCCGGTGGAACGGCACGCCGGACGCCCGCTGCGCGAGCAGCGAGAGCAGCACGAACCCGGCGTTGCTGTACGCGAACCGCTCCCCCGCCGGGAAGAGCGGGGCGCGCCCGTCGAGCAGCGGCAGGTAGTCCTCGGGCGACACGAGGCGGTGCACCGGCACGGGCATGAGGTACTCGGCGAGGTCCGCGTCGTCGTCGAGGTACTCGCCGACGCCGGACCGGTGGGAGAGCAGGTGCTCGACCGTCACGTCGTCGGGGACGAGCGGCAGGTCGTCCCCGAGCAACGAGCGCGCCGTGGTGCCGGGCGTCAGCGTGCCGTCGGCCACGAGGGACAGGACCGCGAGCGCGGTGAACCCCTTGCAGCCGCTGGCGGTCGCGAACCGGTGCCCGGGCGTCATCGGCAGCCCGTGCCGCCGGTCCGCGAGCCCCCACGCCGCGTCGAGCAGGACCTCGCCGTCGCGGACGACGCGCGCGACCACGGCGGCGACGCCGTCGGACGTGTCGGGCCCGGAGCGCACGGCCTCCGTCGCGGCGTGCAGCAGGTCGGCGGACGTCACGGGGGCCATGCCCGCCACGGTAGGCGCCGCCCGGGGCGGACGTCGCGGCCTTTCCCCGCACCCGGGACCCCTGTCCCGGGTGGGGCGCCGCCGCGTGCCGCCGCGAGACCTCCGTCACACCCGGAGGGACTTTCATCCCATCTCTCCGGAGCGCCGCGTCCCTAGCGTCGGAGACAGCGACGGACGACTCCAGCGTCCGCCTCCGCCCCACCGACCAAGGAGGACCTCGTGTCCGAGACCACCAGGAAGAAGGCCCCGGCGACGGCCGCGGGCGCCGTCGCGACCCCCGCCGCCGCGGCCGCCACCACGCCGGCCCCCGGGACCGCGCTCGGCGCGACCGACGACGTGACCGTCGCCGCGGCGATCGACCAGCTCGTCGCCAACGCCGCCAAGGCGCTCGCCGCGTTCGAGCGCATGACGCAGGACGACGTGGACCGCTTCGTCAAGAAGGGCGCGGTGGCCGCGCTCGACCAGCACGGCGTGCTGGCCAGGCTCGCGGTCGAGGAGACCGGCCGGGGCGTGTTCGAGGACAAGGCCGTGAAGAACATCTTCGCGTGCGAGCACGTCACGAACTCGATGGCGAACCTGAGGACCGTCGGCGTCATCGACGTCGACGAGCTCAACGGCATCACGGAGATCGCCGAGCCCGTCGGCGTGATCGCCGGCATCACGCCGGTGACCAACCCGACCTCGACCGCGATCTTCAAGGCGCTCATCTCGCTCAAGACGCGCAACCCGATCGTCTTCGCGTTCCACCCGAGCGCGCAGCGGTGCTCGATCGCCGCCGCCCGCGTGGTGCGCGACGCGGCCGTCGCCGCCGGTGCGCCCGAGCACTGCATCCAGTGGGTCGAGACGCCGTCGCTCACGGCGACGAGCGCGCTGATGAACCACCCGGGCGTCGCGACGATCCTCGCCACCGGCGGCAACGCCATGGTCAAGGCCGCCTACTCGTGCGGGAAGCCGGCGCTCGGCGTCGGCGCGGGCAACGTGCCCGCGTACGTGGAGAAGACCGCCAAGCTCGGCCGGGCCGTCAACGACATCGTGCTGTCCAAGGCGTTCGACAACGGCGTGATCTGCGCGTCCGAGCAGGCCGCGATCCTCGACGACGAGATCTACGACGCGGCGATGGCCGAGTTCGCCCGGCTGCACGCCTACCGCACGAACGCGAGCGAGAAGGCGATGCTCGAGCGCTTCGTCTTCGGCGTCGAGGCCGACGGGGAGAACTGCGGCGGTGCCAGGCTCAACCCCGCGGTCGTCGGCAGGAGCCCCGTGTGGATCGCCGAGCAGGCCGGCTTCACGGTGCCGTCCGACACCTCGATCATCCTCGCCGAGGTCTCCGGCGTCGGTCCGTCCGAGCCGCTGACGCGCGAGAAGCTCTGCCCCGTCCTCGCGGTGCTGCGCGCGACCAGCACCGAGCACGGCATCAGCCTGGCCGAGCAGATGGTCGAGTTCGACGGCCTGGGCCACTCCGCCGCGATCCACACGCAGGACGACGACCTCACGGTCGAGTTCGGCACGCGCGTCAAGGCCATCCGCGTCATCTGCAACGCGCCGTCGTCGCTGGGCGGCATCGGCGACATCTACAACGCGTTCATCCCGTCCCTGACGCTGGGCTGCGGCTCCTACGGCCACAACTCCGTCTCGAACAACGTGTCGGCGGTCAACCTCGTGAACATCAAGCGCGTCGGCCGTCGCAACAACAACCTGCAGTGGTTCAAGGTCCCGGCCAAGACGTACTTCGAGCCGAACGCGATCCGCTACCTCGCCGACATGCCCGACGTCGAGCGCGTCACCATCGTCACCGACGCCACCATGACGACGCTCGGCTTCGTCGACAAGGTCATCGACGTGCTCAACCGTCGTGGGAACACCGTCGCGCTGCAGATCATCGACCAGGTGGAGCCCGAGCCGTCGGTCCGCACCGTGCAGGCCGGCGCCGCGCAGATGCGCCACTTCCGGCCCGACACGATCATCGCCCTCGGCGGCGGGTCGCCCATGGACGCCGCGAAGGTCATGTGGCTGCTGTACGAGCACCCGGAGATCGTGTTCTCCGACCTCAAGCAGAAGTTCTTCGACGTCCGCAAGCGCGCGTTCAAGTTCCCGGTGCTCGGCGAGCTCGCCAAGCTCGTCTGCATCCCGACCACGTCCGGCACGGGCGCCGAGGTCACGCCGTTCGCCGTGATCTCCGACCCCGACGCGGGCAAGAAGTACCCGCTCGCGGACTACGCGCTGACGCCGACGGTCGCGATCATCGACCCGGTCCTGACGTCGCGGATGCCGCGCAGCCTGGCCGCCGACTCCGGCTTCGACGCCCTCACGCACGCCACCGAGGCCTTCGTGTCGGTGTACGCCAACGACTTCACCGACGGCATGGCGCTGCAGGCGATCCGCCTGATCTTCGACAACCTCGCGCAGTCGGTGAACGGCGACCCGGCCGACCCGACCACCAAGGACGCGCGGGAGAAGATGCACAACGCGGGCACCATCGCCGGCATGGCGTTCGGCAACGCGTTCCTCGGCATCGTGCACGCGATGGCGCACGTCATCGGCTCGACGTACCACCTGGTGCACGGCCGCACGAACGCCACCCTGCTGCCGCACGTCATCCGCTACAACGGCACAGTCCCGACCAAGCTGACGAGCTGGCCGAAGTACGAGACGTACGTGGCCCCCGAGCGGTTCCAGCAGATCGCGCAGATGCTCGGCCTGCCGGCCGCGACGCCCGACGAGGGCGTGGAGTCCTACGCCCGGGCCGTCGAGTCGCTGCGGGCGAAGGTGGGGATCCCGGCGTCGTTCCAGGCGCAGGGCGTCGACGAGCAGGAGTTCCTGCGCCGACTGGACGAGGTCGCCATGGGTGCCTACGAGGACCAGTGCGCCCCCGCCAACCCGCGCATGCCGATGATCGACGACATGAAGGACCTCATGACCGCGGCCTACTACGGCACGTCGCTGGAGGACGTCCGGGGCCGCAGCGAGCGCACGGAGGGCTGACCGACTCCCCGACGGTCCTCCCCCGCCCTCCCGGGGCGCCTCCGTCGACGCTCGCACCGACGCCCCCCGCCGCACCGGCGGGGGGCGTCGTCGTGCTCGCTCCGTCGGCGTGCACGCACCGTCGCACGACCGCGTCGACGTGCGCGGATGAGACGTCGATGAGGACGACGGGCGGGGCGCCCGTGCGACCGGCAGACTGTGGCGCCGGCCGCCCCACCCCCTCCGCACGGTCCCCCGGGCGGCCGCGAGCCGCACGACGACGACCCCAGGAGGTCCCCCGTGGCAGCGCACCGCACGCCCGTCCCGTCCCGCCCGCTCGGCACGCCGACCCCGCTGCGCACCGGCGCCCCGACCCTGCTGCGCAGCCGCGCCGTCGGCGTCGCCGCCGCCGCGCTCCTCACCCTCGGGCTCGCGGCCTGCACCGACGCCGACGTCGACCAGGTCGCCGACGAGATCGGCAGCGCCGCGCAGGGCGCCGCCGACGACATCACGTCCGCCGGCGACGCGATCCAGCAGGCGCTCGCCGACGCCGAGGCGGACGTGGCCGGCGCCCGGACGCGGATCGACGAGGCCCGCGCGTCGCTGGGGTCGCTGGACGACCAGGCCCGCGCGCAGGCCGACGAGGCCGTCACGTCGGCGCAGGCCGCGGTCGACCAGGCGGAGGCCGCGCTCACGCAGGCCAAGGCCGAGGGTGAGGCGCAGTCGGAGACGGCCGTGGCCGAGGCGCGCGAGAAGGTCGCCGCGGCCGAGGCGGAGCTCGACGCCGCCACCGCGAGCGCGGGGGCCGAGGGCGGCGACGCGCTGCGCTCGCTCGCCGACCAGCTCGCCACGCTCGGGAACGACCTCGAGGCGGCCACGGCCGGCTGAGGCCTCCCCGGCGGGCGCGGCACGGGCACGGCGGCGGGCACGGGCGGCGGCGCGGGTGATCTTCACGACGCGCCGCCGCACGGCTCGTCCCGCGCCCCGGTCGTGCCGATGGTGGGGTCATGGCAGCACGGAACCCGGTCCGCGCGGTGCGGCACCACCCCGTCGAGTGGTGGGTGGTGGCCGCGTGGGCGTCCCTCGCCCTGCTCGTCGTCGGCGGCCTGCTCGCCGCGGCCGGCGTCCTCTGACGCACCGGCCCGCCCGGCACCGGGCGCGCCGGTCCTGCGCGCCCCTAGGCTCACGACGGTGACGACCTCCCCCGTCCCCCCGCGCTGGCAGCAGGTCGCCGCCGCGGCCGGCCTGCTCGACGCCGACGGCGGCGTGCGCGCCACCGTGTTCGCCGAGATGTCGGCGCTCGCGGCGCGCACCGGTGCGCTGAACCTCGGGCAGGGCTTCCCCGACGTCGACGGGCCCGCCCCGGTGGCGCGCGCCGCGGCCGACGCGGTGCTCGCGGGCCACAACCAGTACCCGCCCGGTCCCGGGATCCCCGCGCTGCGGCAGGCGGTCGCGGCGCACCGGGCCGCGCGGTACGGCACCACGCTCGACCCCGACCGCGAGGTCCTCGTGACGACGGGCGCGACCGAGGCCCTCGCCGCGGCGGTGCTCGCGCTGACCGGGCCGGGCGACGAGGTGCTCACGCTCGAGCCGTTCTACGACTCCTACGCCGCGGTCGTCGCGATGGCCGGCGCCCGGCACACCACCGCGCCGCTGGTCGCGACGCCCGACGGCTTCCGGCTCGACGCCGACGCGCTGGCCGCGGCCGTCACGCCCCGCACCCGGCTGCTGCTGCTCAACTCGCCGCACAACCCGACGGGCGCGGTGCTGCGCCGCGACGAGCTCGAGGCGGTGGCGCGCCTCGCCGTCGCGCACGACCTGCTCGTCGTGACGGACGAGGTGTACGAGCACCTGACGTTCGGCGTGCCGCACGTGCCGCTCGCGACGCTGCCCGGCATGGCGGGGCGGACGCTCACCGTCTCGTCGTCGGGCAAGACGTTCTCGTTCACCGGCTGGAAGATCGGCTGGGTCACCGGCCCGGAGGAGCTGGTCACGGCCGTGCGCACGGTCAAGCAGTTCCTCACGTACGTCTCGGGCGCGCCGTTCCAGCCGGCGGTCGCCGCCGCCCTCACCGACCCCGCCGCGCTCGCCTGGGTGGACGACCTGGTGGCGTCGCTCGCCGGGCGGCGCGACCTGCTCGCGGCGGGCCTGCGCGAGGCCGGGTTCGACGTCGTCCGCCCCGACGGCACCTACTTCGTGCTCGCCGACGCCGCCCCTCTCGGGTACGCCGACGGCGTGGCGCTGTGCCGGGACCTGCCGGCCCTCGCGGGCGTCGTCGGCGTGCCGGTCCGCGCGTTCACGCAGCCGGGGTCGGCCGCCGACCGGGCGCTCGGCTCGTGGGTGCGGTTCACGTTCGTCAAGCGCCGCGAGGTGCTCGAGGAGGCGGTGGCGCGCCTCGCGCGGCTGCGCACCGCCGTCTGACCGGTCCCCGGCCGGCGCCGACGGGGCGCACGCGTCAGGTCAGCTGCCAGGCCCCGCCGCGGCGGAACGCCGGGGTCGCGAGCGCCAGCACCGCGAGCGCGAGCACCGCGGCGCCCGCCATGACGCCCGTCATGGCCAGCGCGTCCCCGCCGAGCAGGCCCGACACCGGGCTGACGAGGCCCGAGACGCCCGCCTGGCAGGCGCCGATGAACGCGGCGGCCGTGCCCGCGACCTCGCCGTGCCGGCCCAGCGCGATGCTCGAGGCGTTCGGCGGCGCGAAGTTCACGAGCGCCAGCACGAACCACAGGACGACGAGCAGAGCCCACAGGCCCCCGGCGCCGGTGGCGCCGAGCACGACCAGCACCCCGGTGAGCAGCACGACGCCGACCTGCGCGGCCCGCAGGATCCGGATCGGCGCGACCCGCCGGACGATCGCGGCGTTGACCTGCGCGCCGATGACGAGGCCGAGCCCGTTGACGGCGAACACGAGCGAGAACTGGTGCTCGGACAGCCCGTAGCCCTCGCGCAGCACGAACGGCGAGGCGACGACGTAGCTCATGAGCACGGCCATGTTGAGCCCCGGGAGCACCGCGAGCGCCACGAAGTGCCGGTCGCGCAGCAGCGAGCGGTACCCGGACAGCGCGGTACGGATGCCGCCCGACCGGCGCCGCTCGGCGGGCAGCGTCTCGGGCATCTTCGTCAGGACGACGACCCACAGGCCGGCGCCGAAGACGGCGAGCGCGAAGAAGACGGCCCGCCACCCCCACTGCCCGGCGATGAGCCCGCCGACCGACGGCGCGAACAGCGGCGCGACGCCGATGACCAGCATCAGCCGCGACATCAGGCGGGAGGCGTCGGACCCGACGAACCGGTCGCGGATGAGCGCCATCGCGACGACGGACGCCGACGCGTTGAAGAAGCCCTGCAGCATGCGCAGCGCGATCAGCGGGACGATCGCCGGCGCGATCGCGCACAGCAGCGACGTGACCACGTGCAGCGCGACGCCGACGAGCACGGGCGCGCGCCGGCCGAACCGGTCGGACAGCGGGCCGATGACGAGCTGCCCGACCGCGCCGCCGAGCAGCATCCCGGTCATGGTGAGCTGCGCGGCGGCGGCGGACGTCCCGAGGTCCCGCGCCACGTCGGGCAGCGACGGCAGGTAGATGTCGGTCGAGACGGCGGGCAGCGCGGTCATCGAGCCGAGGAGGAGGACGTAGCGCCAGTCGGGGCGGTACGTCGGGGTGCCGGGGGCGGGGCCCGCGGCGGAGGTGCCGCCGGCCCCGGCGCGCGCGT
Source organism: Cellulomonas pasadenensis (assembly GCF_047229365.1). Lineage (NCBI taxonomy): Bacteria > Bacillati > Actinomycetota > Actinomycetes > Micrococcales > Cellulomonadaceae > Cellulomonas > Cellulomonas pasadenensis. Next base: position 27,094 of record NZ_JBFTEP010000028.1, read on the forward strand.
CGGGCGGGGTCGCGGCGCGGGCCTCCGGCGGCGCGGTCACCTGCGCGTCGGGGCGTGCGGGGGCGTCGGCGCGCGGCGCGCCGGGGGCGAGGGCGCCGGGGGCGTGTCCTGGTGCGGGGTCGGGCTGCAGTGGCATCCCCGCCATCGTCGCACCGCCCCGCGGGAGTCAGCGAATCGATTCGATGTTCTCGTCCCCGCCGTCGCCCGGGCGCCCGCCGCACCGTCCGCGGGCGGGCTGCTCGACGTCGGGACCGGTGTCGTGGGCCGGCGCCGGCGGGGGTCCTCCGGGCCGAGCCGCCCTCCCCTCCCGCGGGCGACGTGTCGGTGGGCGGTGGGAGAGTGTGCGGCATGTGCGGCCGCTACGCGTCCTTCCGTGAGGACCAGGAGATCGCGGACGAGTTCGCGATCGCGACGATCGCCGACGACGTCCGGCTGCTGCCGCCGTCGTGGAACGTCGCGCCGACCGACGGCGTGCGGATGGTCGTCGAGCGCGCGGACCGCGCGACGGGCGAGATCACGCGCCAGCTGCGGGTGGCCCGCTGGGGGCTCGTGCCCTCGTGGGCGAAGGACCCGTCGGTCGGCGCGCGGATGATCAACGCGCGGGTCGAGACGCTGGCCGAGAAGCGGGCGTTCGCGAAGCCCTTCGGCGTGCGCCGGGCCCTGCTGCCCGCGGACGGCTACTACGAGTGGCAGCGCCTCGAGGCACCCGAGGGTGCGCCGCGCAGCCGGCGCACCGCCAAGCAGCCCTACTGGATCCACCCGGCGGACGGCGACCTGGCGGCGCTCGCCGGCCTGTACGAGTTCTGGAAGGACCCGACCAAGGACGACGACGACCCCGACCGGTGGGTCGTCTCCGCCACGGTCGTGACCCGGCCCGCGGCGACCGAGGCGCTCGCCGCCGTCCACGACCGGCAGCCGCTCATCCTCCCCCGCGACCGCTGGGCGGCGTGGCTCGACCCCGCCGTCGGCGCGGACGAGGCCCGCGCGCTGCTCGACGTCACCCCGCCCGACCTCGTCGCGACACCCGTGTCGACGCGCGTCAACGCCGTCGCGAACAACGGGCCGGACCTGGTCGACCCCGTGGGCGAGGACGTGCACCCGTCCTGAGGGGCGCGCGCCCTACGGCGTCGGCGCGGGCGCGAGCCGGTACGGCGTGATCTCGCCGATCCCCGCCAGGTCGCGCACCGGCAGCCTCTCGAGCGCGAACCGCGGGTCCCCGCCGAGCACGGCGGCGGTGCCGGCGTCCACCAGCACGCTGCTGGGGTCCGCCACGTCGGTCAGCCGCGCCGCGAGGTTCACGACCGGCCCGAACACGTCGCCGAACCGCGACAGCACCCGGCCCCACACGAGGCCGACGCGCACCGGCGTGACCCCGCGCGCGCCCTCGGCGAGGCCGCCCACGCCGCGCTCCGCGTCGACGTCGAGGGACGTGCCGAACGCGTCGGCGAGCCCCAGCGCCACGCGCGCACCGACGCCCGGCGTGTCGGCGATGAACAGCACCGCGTCGCCGATCGTCTTGACGACGCGGCCGCCCGCGCCGACCACGACGTCCCGTGCCGCCGCCTCGAAGCGCTGCACGAAGTGCGACAGGTCCGTCGAGCCGAGCCCTGCCGTGCGGCGCGTGAACGACACCATGTCGGCGAACCCGACGGCGCGCGCCAGCGGCAGCCGCCCCGTCTCCCCCGCCTGCTCGCGCATCTCGCCGAACTCGGCGGCGTACCGGTCGGCCACCGCGGCGAGCTGGCGCCGGTAGGAGTGCAGCAGCTGCTGCTCCAGCACGGGCGCGAGGTCCTTGAGCCGGTCGAGCACCAGCAGCCGCGCGCTCGTGTCGTCGAGCGCGTACCGGGCCGCCATGTCCTCCACGAGCGCCTCGACCTGCCACAGCGCGAGGCGGTCGGACGTGTGGCCGAGGGCGCGCACCACCGTGACCACCGTGGGCAGCGCCAGCCCGTGCGTGCGCAGCAGCGACCCCGCCAGCCGGATGGCCTCGGCGTCGCGCTCCGTGAACAGGGGCTCGTCGTCGGCGCCCGCCGGCAGGCCGAGCGTGCGCCAGAACGTGCGGACGAGGTCGATCTCGATGCCGTAGCGCTCGGCGAGGTCCCGCGCCGTCATCGTGCGGGGACCGCCGAGGAGGAGGTCGTCGAGCTCGCCGGTGGTGCCCTGGCGCGGCGCGTCGCCGGCGCTGCGCGCGGCGGCCGGCCCCGTGCCGGGCGCGTGCGTGGGGTCGGCCGTGACCGGGACCTCGTGAGGGGCTGCCGCCCGGGGTCCGGGTGCGCCGCCGACGCCGTCGTGCACGGGAGGAGCCTAGTTCACCGGCTCCCGCCCGCACCGGCGCGGTCCGGCGGGGCGACCGGCCCCGCGCGGGCCGGTGCGTCTGCGCGGCCGGCGCGCGCGCCCGCGTCAGGCGCCGCGCACGTGCCGCACGTCGCCCGCGTGCACGACGTGCTCGCGGCCGTCCGCGTCGGCGACGACCAGCGCGCCGTCGGCGTCGAGGCGGACCGCGGTGCCCCGCAGCGTCGCGCCGTCGGGCAGCTCGACGGCCACCTCGCCGCCCAGCGTGGTGCACACCGCCGCGACCTCGTCCGCCAGCCCCGTGGCCGCGGCGTCGCCGCCGCCGTCCGCCCACCGGGACGCCACCTCGTGCAGCGCGGTGACGAGCGCCGCGAGCACGGTCGCGCGGTCCGTGTCGCGGGCACCCGCGAGCGCGAGCGACGTCGCCCACGGCACGGGGAGCTCGTCCGCGGCCTGGTCGACGTTGACCCCGATCCCCACGGCCACGGCCGGTCCCGGCCCGGCGTCCGGGACGACCTCCGCGAGGATGCCGGCGACCTTGCGGGCGGTGCCCCAGCCCTCGACGTCGGCCGCGTCGGTGCCGAGGTCGACGAGCACGTCGTTCGGCCACTTGAGCACGGCCCGCACGCCCGTGGTGGCGCGCAGGGCGCGGACCGTGCCGAGGCCCGCGAGCAGCGGCAGCCACCCGAACGTGGCCGGGCCCGACCGCGGGCGGGCGACGAACGTGCACGTCAGCGCTGCGCGGGCCGGCGTCTCCCAGGACCGGCCGGTGCGTCCGCGCCCCTGCGTCTGGTGGTCGGCGACGAGCAGGCTCGCGTGCGGCCACGCGCCGGGCTCGCGCCGCAGCGCGGCGACGACGTCGGCGTTCGTCGACGCGGTGGCGTCCACGACGTCGAGCCGGGCGAGCGGGCCTGCCGGGGCGAGCAGGAGCGCGCGCAGGGCGGAGACCTCGAGCGGGAGGCGGGCGGACGTCACGCGGTCATCATGGCGCAGTGGTGCGCGGGTGTCCCCGCGCGGCGGGCCGAGGACGGCCGGCGTCGGTTGTGGGGTCCCCACAGCACGCTCCGGGCAACACGGTTCCTCGTGTGCACGCGGGTGGTGGACACCGACAACTAGCCTTCGTCGGGTGACCTCGACCGATCCCGCAGCACCCGGCCGCACCACCGCGGGCCTGCTCGCCGACCTGGAGGCCCGCCGCGCGGCCGCGGTGGACGCGGCCGAGGAGGCCGCCGCCGCCAAGCAGCACGCCCGTGGCAAGAAGACCGCCCGCGAGCGCGTCGAGCAGCTGCTCGACCCCGGCTCGTTCACCGAGATCGACGCGTTCGCGCGGCACCGGTCGACGAACTTCGGGCTCGAGCGGCGCCGCGTCGCGGGCGACGGCGTCGTCGTCGGGCACGGCACGGTCGACGGCCGGCCCGTCGCGGTCTACTCGCAGGACTTCACGGTGTTCGGCGGCAGCCTCGGCGAGGTGCACGGGCAGAAGATCGCGAAGGTCATGGACCTCGCCCTGCGCACCGGCGTGCCGCTCGTCGGCATCAGCGACGGCGGCGGCGCCCGCATCCAGGAGGGCGTCGCGGCGCTCACCCAGTTCGCGGAGATCTTCCGGCGCAACGTGGCCGCCTCCGGCGTGATCCCGCAGATCAGCCTCATCCTCGGCCCGTCGGCGGGCGGCGCGGTGTACTCGCCGGCGCTGACCGACTTCATCGTCATGGCCGACGGCACGTCGAACATGTTCATCACCGGGCCGGACGTCATCCGCGCCGTCACGGGCGAGGACGTGGGCTTCGAGGAGCTCGGCGGCGCGACGACGCACTCGACGAAGTCCGGCGTCGCGCACTACATGGCGTCCGACGAGGACGACGCGATCGACTGGGTGCGCTCGCTGCTGTCGTACCTGCCGCAGAACAACCTCGCCGACCCGCCCGCGTACCCGCACGAGTCGCCGACCGAGGTCACCGAGGACGACCTCGTGCTCGACACGCTCGTGCCCGACTCGGACAACCAGCCGTACGACATGCACACGGTGCTCGAGCACGTGCTCGACGAGGGCGCGCTGCTCGAGGTGCAGGCCCTGTACGCGCAGAACGTGGTCGTCGGGTTCGGGCACGTCGACGGGCAGCCCGTCGGCGTCGTGGCGAACCAGCCGCAGCAGATGGCCGGCACGCTCGACATCGACGCGGCGGAGAAGGCGGCGCGGTTCGTGCGCACGTGCGACGCGTTCGGCATCCCGGTGCTCACGTTCGTCGACGTCCCGGGCTTCCTCCCGGGCACCGACCAGGAGTGGAACGGCATCATCCGCCGCGGCGCGAAGCTCATCTACGCGTACGCGGAGGCGACGGTGCCGCTCGTCACCGTCATCACGCGCAAGGCGTACGGCGGCGCGTACATCGTGATGGGCTCCAAGCAGCTCGGCGCCGACGTCAACCTCGCGTGGCCGACCGCGCAGATCGCCGTCATGGGCGCCGGCGGTGCCGTGAACATCCTGCAGCGCGGGGCGCTCAAGGCCGTCGCGGACGCCGGTGGCGACGTCGAGGCCGAGCGCCGTCGGCTCACCGCGGAGTACGAGGACGCGATCGTCCACCCCTGGGAGGCGGCCGACCGCGGCTACGTCGACGCCGTGATCGCGCCGTCGCAGACCCGCAGCGAGATCGTCAGGGCGCTGCGGCTGCTGCGGACGAAGCGCGCGAGCCTGCCGCCCAAGAAGCACGGGAACATCCCGCTGTGAGCACCGAGCCGGAGCCCACGGGCGCGCCCGACGAGCACGACCCCGCCAGCCACGGGCGCGAGCCCCTCGAGGGCGTCGACGCCGCCGACCTGCACGCGGCCGTCGACGAGCTCGCCGCCGCGCTGCACGCCTACGTGGAGACGGCCGTCGGCGTGCGCGCCGAGTTCGGGGCGCGCGAGGCCGACGAGGACCCGCGCGTGCTGGCGCTCGAGCAGCGCGTCGGCGGGCTGAACGCGAGCCTGTACGACCTGCTGCACAGCCGCCTCGGCCTGCACGCAGACCTCACCGGGATGACGTGGGACGACCGCGACGACACCACCACCGAGCCCGGAGAGCGCGACACGTTCCACCTCGGGTTCGTCGTCGAGCTGCCCGGGGGCGTCACCGACCTCACCCTCGACGCGGTGCTCGACGTCGTCGACGACGGCGGTGCGCAGATCACGCAGACGCTCGTCGACCGCGGGTTCGTCGTGGGCGAGTGGGGCGCCGGGCGCGGCGCGCCCGTGCTGCTCGAGGACGACGACGAGGACGACGAGTGAGCGGCCCGGACGCAGCGGCGCCGGCGCCGCGCGGCGACGCGCACGTGCAGGTCGTGCGGGGCACCCCGGACGACGTCGAGCTGGCCGCGCTGGTGGCCGGCCTCGTGGCCGCCGCGTCGGGGCAGGGCGACGGCGGCGACGCGCACGC
>NZ_JBFTEP010000029.1:0-32379 GCF_047229365.1 Cellulomonas pasadenensis
GCGCTGGCCCGTCGCCGCGGCGCCGCCCGGGGCCGGGCCGCGGACCGTCGCCGGGTGGGCCGGCCCGTGGCTGCTCACCGACCGGTGGTGGAACCACCCGGGCAGCCCGCCGCAGGTCCGGGCGCACGCGCAGGTGGCGTTCGAGGACGGCGGTGCCGTGCTGCTCACGTGGGCGGACGGCGCCTGGACGTGCGAGGCCGACTATGACTGACCCCGCCACGACCGACCCGCGCTACGCCGAGCTGCACGCGCACTCCGCGTTCAGCTTCCTCGACGGCGCCAGCCAGCCCGAGGAGCTCGCCGCCGAGGCGGCCCGCCTCGGCCTGGGCGCGCTCGCCCTGACCGACCACGACGGCCTGTACGGCGTCGTGCGGTTCGCGGAGGCGGCCCGTGCCGTGGGCCTGCCCACCGTGTTCGGCGCGGAGCTGCACCTGCCGGCCCCGGACGGGCGCCGCCACGTCCGTGAGCGGCGCCCGTCCCCGGCGCCGGTGCTCGACGCGCCCACCGGCACGCCGGACCCGCGCGCGAGCCACCTGCTCGTGCTCGCGCGCGGGCCCGACGGCTACCGGTCGCTCTCGCGCGCGATCGCCGAGGCGCACCTGCGCACCGGCCGCAAGGGCGCCGCCGACCACCGCCTCGAGGAGCTCGCCGCGGCGGCCGACGGGCAGTGGCTCGTCCTCACCGGCTGCCGCAAGGGCGCCGTGCGGCGCGCGCTCGCGGGCGGCGACCCGTCGGGCGTCGGCGGCGTCGTCCCCGGGGGGCGGGAGGCCGCGCGCCGCGAGCTCGACCGGCTGGTCGCCCTCTTCGGGCGCGACAACGTCGCGGTCGAGACGACCGCCGCGGGCGACGCGTGGGACACCGACCGCGCCGACGCGCTCGCGGGCCTCGCCGCCGACGCCGGCCTCCCGCTCGTCGCGACCGGGAACGTGCACTACGCGACCCCGCGCGACGCCGACCTCGCGCAGGCGCTCGCCGCCGTGCGCGCACGCTCGTCGCTCGACGACCTCGACGGGTGGCTGCCCGGCGCGCCGACCGCGCACCTGCGCTCGGCCGCCGAGATGCTCGACCTGCACCGCCGGCACCCCCACGCGGTCGCCGCGGCCGCCGACCTCGCCGCCGAGTGCGCCTTCGACCTCGCGCTCGTCGCGCCGCGGCTGCCGCCGTACCCGGTCCCCGCCGGGCACACCGAGGCGAGCTGGCTGCGCGAGCTCGTCCGCCGCGGCGCGCACGAGCTGTACGGGCCGCCGGGGGACGAGCGCGTGCCCGGCGCGTACGCGCAGCTCGAGCACGAGCTGCGCGTCATCGAGGACCTCGGGTTCCCCGGCTACTTCCTCGTCGTGTACGACCTCGTCGACTTCTGCCGCCGCAACGGCATCCTCGCGCAGGGCCGCGGCTCGGCCGCGAACTCCGCGGTCTGCTACGTCCTGCGCGTCACCGCGGTCGACCCCGTGCGCCACGGCCTGCTCTTCGAGCGGTTCCTCGCGCCCGAGCGCGACGGCCCGCCGGACATCGACGTCGACATCGAGTCGGCCCGCCGAGAGGAGGTCATTCAGCACGTCTACGCCACGCACGGGCGCACGCACGCCGCCCAGGTCGCCAACGTCATCTCCTACCGCCCGCGCTCCGCGGTCCGCGACGCGGCCCGGGCGCTCGGGTACGACGTCGGCCAGCAGGACGCGTGGAGCACGACGATCGAGCACTGGTCGACGCTGCGCGGCCCGGAGAAGCCGACGTCGTGGTGGCACCTGACGAAGTCCGGTCCCGTGGGACCGTCGGGCACGCCGGGGCTGGCGACCGCGGACCGGCACGACGTCGTGCCGGACGTGCTGCCGCCGTCGGCGGCGGAGAACGAGGAGATCCCCGACCACGTCATCGACCTCGCCGAGCGGTTCCTGCGGCTGCCGCGGCACCTGGGCATCCACTCGGGCGGGATGGTGATGTGCGACCGCCCGGTCATCGAGGTGTGCCCCGTGGAGTGGGCGCGCATGGAGGGCCGCACGGTCCTGCAGTGGGACAAGGAGGACTGCGCCGACGCGGGTCTGGTGAAGTTCGACCTGCTGGGCCTGGGCATGCTCACGGCGCTGCGGCTCGGCTTCACCGAGGTCGAGAAGCACGAGGGCCTGGTGCTCGACCTGCACGCGCTGCCGTACGAGGACCCGCTCGTGTACGAGCTGCTGTCGGACGCCGACACCGTCGGGGTGTTCCAGGTGGAGTCGCGCGCGCAGATGGGCACCCTGCCGCGCCTGCGCCCGCGCCGGTTCTTCGACATCGTCGTCGAGGTCGCGCTCATCCGCCCCGGGCCCATCCAGGGCGGGTCCGTGCACCCGTACATCAACCGCGCGCGGGGGCGCGAGAAGGTCACGTACCTGCACCCGCGGCTGGAGAAGTCGCTCGGCAAGACCCTCGGCGTGCCGCTGTTCCAGGAGCAGCTCATGCAGATGGCCATCGACGTCGCCGACTTCACGCCCGCCGAGGCCGACCAGCTGCGCCGCGCCATGGGCTCGAAGCGGTCGATGGAGCGCATGGAGGCGCTGCGTGCGCGGCTCATGGCCGGCATGGCGCGCAACGGCATCGCGCCGGACGTGCGCGAGCAGATCTTCGACAAGCTGAAGGCGTTCGCCGACTTCGGGTTTCCCGAGTCCCACGCGTACTCGTTCGCGTTCCTCGTGTACGCGAGCGCGTGGCTCAAGGTGCACCACCCGGCGGCCTTCTACGCGGGCCTGCTCGCCGCCCAGCCGATGGGCTTCTACTCCCCGCAGAGCCTCGTCGCCGACGCCCGCCGCCACGGCGTGGAGGTGCTGCGCCCCGACGTGCAGGCGTCCGACGCGCTGGCCGTCGTCGAGCGCGTCGCGCCCACCCCGCCGGACGGGGAGCCGCGGCTCGTGCCCACGCCCAGCGGGACCGGCCCGGTCGCCGGCGCGGGCGTGCGCACCGGCACGGGCGACCCGCGACCGCGCTCGCTCGTCGTCCGGCAGGGGCTGTCGTCGGTGCGGACGATCGGCGAGGACCTCGCGCGCCGGCTCGTCGCCGAGCGCACCGCGCACGGGCCGTTCGCCGACCTGCACGACCTCGTGCGGCGCGTGCAGCTCACCACGCCGCAGCTGGAGGCGCTCGCGACCGCCGGCGCGCTCGCCGGTCTCGGCGTCGACCGCCGGGCCGGGCTGTGGGCCGCGGGCGCGCTCACGCAGGAGGGCCCGGACACGCTCCCCGGCGTGGCGGTCGGCGTCCGGGCGCCGACGCTGCCGGGTCTCGCGGACGTCGAGGTCGCGACCGCCGACGTGTGGGCCACCGGGGTGTCGGTGGACTCCTACCCGACGCAGTTCGTCCGCGACGGCCTGGACCGGGCCGGCGTCCTGCGCATCGAGCAGGTGTTCCGCACGGACGAGGGGCGGCGCGTGGCCGTCGCGGGGGTCGTGACGCACCGCCAGCGTCCCGGCACGGCGCAGGGGGTGACGTTCCTGTCCCTCGAGGACGAGACGGGCCTCGTCAACGTCGTGTGCTCGCCGGGGCTGTGGCAGCGGTTCCGGCGCACCGCGCGCACGGCGAGGGCGATGGTCGTGCGGGGGCGGCTGGAGAAGGCGGACGGTGCGACGAACGTCGTCGCGGAGCACCTGAGCCCGCTGTCGCTGCAGGTGCGGTCCGCGTCGCGGGACTTCCAGTGAGCCCGCCGACTGGCCACGTGCGTCCGGTCAGCCGCCCGGGGGAGCGGCGACCGGCGTCGTGCCGGCCGGCCGGGCGCCGTCGTCCTCGTCGTCGACGGGCTCGCTGCCGTCGGCCGCGTCCTCCTCGTCCATCGGCGGGTCGAGCGTGCGCAGCCGCGAGTACACCGCCCAGGCGACCGCGACGAGCGGGACCGAGATCACCGCGCCGAGGATGCCCGCCGTCAGCGTGCCGGCGGTGACGGCGAGCGCCACCACCACCGGGTGCAACGACACCTGCTTGCCCATGATGAGCGGCTGCAGCACGTGCCCCTCGAGCTGGCCGATGAGCGCGATGCCGACGCCCACCGCGACGGCGCTCCACAGGCCGTTGGCGGCCAGCGCCACGATCATCGCGACGACCATCGCGGCCGGTGCGCCGATGAGCGGGATGAACGCGCCGATGAGGACGAGCACCGCGAGCGGTGCCGCGAGCGGCACGCGCAGGACGCTGAGCAGCACGAACGCGAGGACGCCGTCGGCCAGCGCGATGAGCACCGTGCCCCGCGTGTACCCCGAGAACGTGTACCAGCCGGCGCCGCCCGCCGTGACCCACGACTCCCGCACCCGCACCGGCAGCTGGTTGAGGAACCACGTCCACATCTGCGTGCCGCGCGCGAGGAAGAACACCGTGCAGAAGATCGCCAGCGCGAGCGCCGTGAAGCCGACGGCGACGGACCCGGCGCTCGCGGCCGCCTGCGTGGCGATGTCGCCGGCGTGCTCCCGCACCCAGGCGACGCCCTCGTCGATCGCGTCGACGATCTGGTCGTTGGTGATGGTGAACGGCAGCGTGCCGCTCTCGAGGAAGTCGGTGATCTGGTCGATGCCGGTCTCGAACTGCCGCGCCAGGTCGTTCCACTGCGTTGCGATCGAGTACCCGACGTACGTGAGCATGCCGAGGAAGAACAGGATGCCGGCGAGCAGCGCCAGCGCCGTCGCCAGGCCCCGCGGCATCACCCGGTCCATGGCGTCGACGAGCGGACGCAGCACCGCGGTGAAGACGAGCGCCAGGAAGACGGCGACGAACAGCAGCTGCACGCGCGAGGTGGCGTAGAACACCAGCACGACGGCCGCGACCACCACGAGCAGCCGCCAGGACACGCCCGCGGAGCGCCGCAGCCACCGCGGCGCGGTCTCGTCGGCCCCCACGACGTGCGGGTTGCGCCGACCGCCGGCGACCCGCCGCGCGACGGGGCTCACCGCCCCCGAGCGCGGTCGCGAGGTGCTCGTGCCCGTCACGTCGACCATGCGACCCTCCTGCGGTCCGGTGCTCCCACCAGGCAGTCTGCCCCCCACGAGCGGCCACGGCGCGGTGGCCCGCCGGGGGAGGGCGACGCGTCCGCCGCGACGCCGCACACGCGGCGGCCGGCCGGGCGCGGCGAGGGGCGATGCGGGGATCGCGTCCGCGCCGTGCTATGTTTTCTGCCGCGCCGAGGGGTCCGCAAGGGCCGCCGAGGTCCACCTGTCCGGGTGGCGGAATGGCAGACGCGCTAGCTTGAGGTGCTAGTGCCCTAACGGGCGTGGGGGTTCAAGTCCCCCTCCGGACACTCGTTGAGACAGCGACGACGACGGCCCCCGACCTGCTGGTCGGGGGCCGTCGTCGTCCCCGGCCGGGCCGCGGCGCCGCGGTCGGCCTAGCCTGCTGGCCATGGACCGGTCCGGCGCGGCGCAGCCCCTCGGTGCGGCGCCCGGTGGCACGCCACCCCCGCCGGCCACCACACGGCGGCCGCTGTCGCGCCGCACCCGTCGTCGGGTCTCGCGTGCGGCCGGCGTGTGCGCCGTCCTCGCCCTGCCGGTCGCGGCGCTGGCGCTCGTGGTCCGCACCCGGTCGTCCGCCCTGCACGTGCTCGACGAGCGCGCCGTCGCGGCGGCGACGGACGTCACCCGGTCCGCGCCGGCGCTGCACGACGCGCTGGTCGTGTGGCAGGAGGTGACGCAACCCGGCTGGCTCGTGCTCGCCGGTGCCGGCGTGTGCCTGTGGGTGGCGCGGCGGCGCGGCCTGCCGTCGCGTGCGCTGTGGGGCGTGCTGACGCTGCTGGCGTCGTGGGGGACGTCGACGGCGGTGAAGCTGCTGGTGCAGCGGGCGCGCCCGGTGCTGGAGGACCCGCTCGCGCACGCCTCGGGCTTCAGCTTCCCGTCGGGGCACGCCGCCGGTGCGGTGGCCGCCGGCGTCGTGCTGACCGTGGTCACGTGGCCGCTGCTCGGTCGGCGCGCGCGGGCGGTGGTGCCCGCAGCGGCCGCGCTGGTCGCCGTCCTGACCGCCGCGGACCGCGTGCTGCTGGGCGTCCACCATCCCTCGGACGTGGTCGCGGGGGCGGCGCTGGCCGGCGCGGTCGTCGCCGGCGCGTGGGCGGGGTGGGCACCCGACGACCCGGGGACGCGGGGGGACGGCAGTCCGGCACCGAGGGGCCGGGCCCGGGGACGGACCCGGTGACGCCCGACCTGGTGACGCCCGACCCGTCGCACGCGGCGTCCGACGACGCGCGCGGCGGCGACCGCCTGCACGAGCGTGCCCTCGGGTGCCTCGCCGGCGTGGCGCTCGGCGACGCGCTCGGCATGCCCGTCGAGGAGTGGACGCGCGAGCGGGTCGCGGCGGAGCACGGCACGGTCGACCGGCTGCTGCCCGGGACGGGACGCGGCATGCCCGCCGGCAGGGTCACCGACGACACCGAGCAGACGCTGATGCTGGTCGACGTGCTCCTCGAGACCGGCGGGCGGCCGCGCGCCGACGTCGTGGTGCGGCACCTGCTGGCGTGGGTCGACGCCGCCGGGCCGCGTGCGGACGCCGTCATCGGGCCGAGCACCGCGCACGCCCTCGCCCTGCTGCGCGCGGGCGCCGACCCGCGCACGACCGGCCGCACCGGCCGCACGAACGGCGCGGCGATGCGCGTCGCGCCGGTCGGCGTCGCCGTGCCGGTCGACGACCCGGTGGCGCTCGTCGACGCGGTGGAGGAGACGTGCGTCATGTCGCACCACACCGCGGAGGCGCTCGCGGCGGCGGCGCTGGTGGCCGCGGTGGTCAGCTCGGCGCTCGACGCACCACCGGGTGGGGGCGCGGTCGACCCGCTGCCGCACGTCGCGCGCGGTCTCGACGTCGCGGAGCTCGCCGCACGCCGCGGCGTGCCGGCCGCGGGGACGTCCCTGACCGAGGCCGTCCGTGCCGCCCTGCGGGTGGCGTCGACCGCCGACGACGGCGACTTCCTGTGCCGGCTCGCGGCGGACGTCGGCACGTCGGTGGCCGCCGTCGAGTCCGTGCCGGCCGCCGTCGCCTGCGTGGTGCGGGCGGGCGGCGACCCGTGGCGCGCCGCGGTACTCGGCGCGAGCGCCGGCGGCGACACCGACACGGTCGCGTCGATGGCGGCCGGCATGGCCGGCGCCCTGGTGGGCGTGCGGGCCGTCCCGGCGGAGCCGCTCGCGCGGGTGCAGCAGGTCAACGGGCTGGACCTCGACGCGGCGGCGACCGCACTCGTCGGCCTCCGGCGCGGCCGGGCCACGGCGGGCTGACGGGCGACGGCGGGCGGACCGGCGACGTCGACCGGTCGCCCGTCGACCGCGTCGGGCGGCGACCCCGGGCGCCGGCGTTCTGCTGTCGGCAGATCGTCTCCCGCCGGGTGCGGTGGCGGGGCTAGCGTCGGGGCATGCCGCACGACGCCGTCGCCCTCGCCCCGGTCCGCCGGCGCCCCACGGCGTGGCGGCGCACGATCGGCGCGCTGCTGCGCCGCGAGCGGGAGGCCCAGGGCCTGCGGCTCACCGACGTGGCGGCGCGCGCGCGGTTGTCCCCGCAGTACCTGTCCGAGGTCGAGCGGGGACGCAAGGAGCCGTCGTCGGAGGTGCTGGCGGCGCTCACGGAGGCGCTCGGGCTGACGCTCGTCGACCTCGCGCGGGGCATCGCTGAGGTCCTCGGCGCGCCGGCGGCGTCGGGCACGGCGGGACGCCCGGTCCTCGTGCTCACGTCGTCGCCCACGGCCGTCGCCGCACCGGCCGCCGTCGGCGCGCCGGCCGGGCGCGTGGCCGCACCGCGGCAGGACCGCGCCCGGCTGCTCGCCGCCTGACCGTCGCGCGTGGTCCTCACGGTGCGGCCCGCGCTCACCGCGGCCGGGCGGTGAGCACCTCGTCCGCCAGCCCGTACGCCACGGCCTGCGGCGCCGTCAGGACGAGGTCGCGGTCGGTGTCGTGCCGCAGCGCGGCGACGTCCTTGCGGGTGTGCCGGGCGAGGACCTCCTCGAGCTCGGCCCGTACCCGCACCACCTCGTCCGCGGCGAGGATGAGGTCCGGGATCGTGCCCTGCCCGCGCGTCGCCGGCTGGTGCAGCACGACACGACCGTGCGCGAGGACGGCCCGCCTGCCCGGCGCGCCGCCCGCGAGCAGCACCGCCGCCGGCCCGGCCGCCTGCCCGACGCAGGTCGTGGCGACCGGCGCGCGCACGTACTGTATCGCGTCGTAGACGGCGAGCATCGCGGACGGCGACCCGCCGGGGGAGTTGATGTACAGCTGCACGGGCAGGTCGCTCTCCGACTCCAGGTGCAGCAGCTGCGCGACCAGCACGTTCGCGACGCCGTCGTCGATCTCGGTGCCGAGGTAGACGATCCGCTCGGACAGCAGCCGGCTGAACACGTCCATGGTGCGCTCGACGCCCGCCCGCCGCTCCGTCACGTAGGGCACCGTGTACGTGCTCACGGCCTGACCCCCACCCGCGGCGCGGCACCGGCGGTGGGACGCACGTCGGCCAGGGACCCGACGACGGCGTCCACGAACCCGTACGCGCGCGCCTCCTCGGCGGTGAACCAGCGGTCCCGCAGCGAGTCCGCGCGGATCCGCTCCACCGGCTGACCCGTGTGCTCGGCGACGAGGCCCAGGACGGTGTCCCGCGTGTGCCGCAGGTCGTCGGCCTGCAGCTCGACGTCCACGGCCGTCCCGCCGATGCCGGCCGAGCCCTGGTGCAGCAGGACGCGCGCGTGCGGCAGCGCGAACCGCTTGCCGGGCGTCCCTGCCGACAGCAGGAACTGGCCCGCGCTCGCGGCCATGCCGCCGGCGACGGTGCGGACGTCGTTGGGGATCAGGCGCATGACGTCGTGGATCTCGAGCATGGCGGGCACCGAGCCGCCGGGCGAGCTGATCCACAGCGTGACGTCGGTGCGCGGGTCCTCGGCGGCGAGCAGGAGCAGCTGGGCGGCGATGCGGTGGCCGGTGCGCTCGTCGAGCGCCGTGCTCAGCACGACGATGCGTTCGTACGCGAGCCGGGCGAGCAGCTCGTCGTCGTAGGGGCGGGTGGGCGTCTGCGTGCTCATGGACCCACCCTGCGCCGGGCGCGGGGGGCGACGGGGGCCGCGCTGCCGAGGGCGGATCCGCTGTCGGCAGCGCCGCGGCCTAGGCTCGGTGCCCGTGAGCACCACCGCGCCCGGCACCGTCAGCGCCACCACCGTGGGGGAGGAGGGCGCGCGCGTCGCCTTCCTGCACGGCCTGTTCGGGCAGGGGCGCAACTTCACGGGGATCGCGAAGGCGCTGGTGCCGGACTTCCGCTCGCTCCTTGTCGACCTGCCGAACCACGGCCGCTCGGCGTGGACGGACGTGTTCGACTACACGGCCACGGCCGATCTCGTCGCGGCCCAGCTGCGTGCGGGGTTCGCGGCGGACGGCCCCGTGCACGTCGTGGGGCACTCCATGGGCGGCAAGGTGGCGATGGTGCTCGCGCTGCGCCACCCCGACCTGGTCGACCGGCTCGTCGTCGCCGACATCGCCCCCGCGTCGGGCGGGTCCCTCGGCGAGTTCGCGCACCTGCTCGACAGCCTCGCGGCGATCGACCTCACCACGCTGACGCGTCGCGGCGAGGCCGACGAGCGCCTCGCGGAGCGCGTGGACGACGCGCGCGTGCGGGGCTTCCTGCTGCAGAACCTGCGCACCGACGGCGACGGGTTCCGCTGGCAGGCGAACCTCGACCTGCTGCGGCGCGACCTGCCCGTGATCGGCGGCTTCCCCGACGTCGGCGACGCCGCGTTCGACCACCCCGTCCTGTGGGTGGCGGGGGACCGGTCCGACTACGTGCGCCCCGAGCACGGCCCGGCGATGCGCCGGCTGTTCCCGCGCACGACGCTCGTCACCCTCAAGGGTGCCGGGCACTGGGTGCACTCGGAGCAGCCGGAGGCGTTCGTCTCCGCCCTGCGGACGTTCCTCGGCGCGGCGCGCTGAGCGTCAGACCCGGTCGCGCACGACGTCGTCGGCGCGCAGCCCGCGCCCGGCGTGCAGGCCCCGGTACACGGCCGTGCGCAGCTCGACCGCGTACGCCTCCAGCTCCGGCATGCCGAGGTCGCGCGCCACGGCGATCTCCGCCTCGACGTCGTACGGCACGCGCACGACCTGCAGCGAGAACGGCGCGGACCGGTCGCCGCCCGGCTCGCCCTCGAGCACCACGTACGACGCGGTGGGCTCGTCGAGCGGGTTGCCGACGCTGCCGACGTTGAACAGCGTCCGCCCGTCCTGCATCTCGACGTACGCGTCGTGCACGTCGCCGTAGCCGACCATGGCCGGCTCCGGGCCGTCGCCCGTGAGCTCCGTCGTGGCGAACATGCCGGCGAACTCGGCGTCGGTGTGGTGGACGTGCACGCGCACGTGCACGCTGCGCGCCGACGCGTGCAGCAGCCGGATCCGCCGCCCGCTGAGCTCCAGGTGGTGCACCAGCGGCAGGCCGAGCAGCCACGCGTGGTCGTCGGGCGTCAGCTCGTCGTACCACCAGGTCAGCGCCTCGTCGCGGACGGTCTGCGGCCGCGGCAGGAAGTCGTCCCAGTTGCCGCGCACGGTGACGGCGCAGCGCTCGCGGCTGCGCGCCACGGCGGCGTGCCCGCGCGGCCCCTTGCCCACCACGTCGCCGAGGTTGACGACCGTGGTGACGCCCCGGGCGTCGAGGTCGCGCAGCACCGTGTCGTAGGCCGTCATGTTGCCGTGCACGTCCGACAGCACCGCGATGCGCTCCACCGGCCGCTCCCTCCGTCGTCCCGGCGACAGTAGCGGGCGCCGCGCGGGCGCACCCGGCCTCCGGCGTCGACCCCGGCGCGACGCCTCAGGCGTGCGCGCGCGCCGGCACGTGCGCGGCCAGCTCGTGCAGCGCGTCGAGCAGGACGCGGTTGAACGCGGCCGGGGCGTGGCTGTTGACGTCGTGGCCGGCGCGCGGCACGACGGTGAGCCGCACGCCGGGCAGCGCGCGCAGGTAGCGGCGCTCGTCGAGGCGCAGCGGGTCGCGGCGGCCGTTGACGACCCAGACCGGCAGCAGCAGCCGGCGCAGGTCCCGCAGCGGCGAGTACCCCGCGAGTGCCGCGAGCATGTCCGTGACGACGTGCCACGTGCCCTGCCCCGTGCCGAGCCAGCGCGTCACGTGGGTGGACGCCCGCCGGTACAGGTGCAGCGGCTTGCCCTTGATCTCGGTCGAGCAGCCGGCCAGGACGACGCCGGCGAGCTTCGCCTCGTGCCGGCGCGCGTACGCCAGCGACGCGTACCCGCCGAGCGAGAGGCCGACGAGCAGCGGCGGCTGGGGGCACGCGTCGACGGCCTCGTCGATCGCGGCGAGCGCGCCCTCGAGCGTGAACCGCTCGGTGCTGCGGCTGCCGTGCCCGGGCAGGTCGATGGCGTGCGTCGGGTGGCCGCCGTGGCGCAGCGCCGCGACCTGGGCCTGCCAGATGGCCGACGACGTGCGGGTGCCGTGCACGAGCACGATGGGACGACGGATGGGGGACCTCCTCGGCGGGTGTCCCGGACGGCCGGGGGTGCCGTCCGGAACCTCCTCGACGGTAACCCCGCACCCTGAGCGGTGCCTGAGGAGCAGCACCTACGGGTCCGTCGGACGTCCCGTCGGACCGTCTGCGGTGGGCACGGCCCGTCAGGCCCCTGCCCACCGCCGCGCGAGCGCGCACGCCTGCGCGACGTACCCGCCGCCGAAGAGCACCGCGTGCAGCGCCACCGGGAACAGCTGGTGCAGGCCGGTGCGGTGCTGCCACCCGCGCGCGAGCGGGTGCACCTCCGCGTACCCGTCGACCACCGCGTCGAGGTGCGGTAGCCCGAACAGCGCGAGCATCGCCAGGTCCGTCTCGCGGTGCCCGCCGTGCGCCGCCGGGTCGACGAGCGTCGCGCCGTCCGTCGTCCAGACGACGTTGCCGGACCACAGGTCGCCGTGCAGGCGCGCCGGCGGGTCGTCGTCGTCCCACGTGCCGGCGCGCAGGCGCTCCGCGACCCGGGCGAACGCCGCGTCGTCCGCCGCGCCGGTGCGTCCGGCGGCCCGCAGGGCCTCCGCGACGGGGGCGATGCGGCAGTCGGCGTGGAAGGCGCCCCACGACGCGTACGCGCCGAACGGCATGGGCAGCGGGTCGGCGAGCGGCCCGACGAAGCCGTCGCCGGACCAGCCGTCGGGTGGCGCGCCGAACGCGGTCGCCCCCGCGTCGTGCGTGCGCGCGAGCGCGGCGCCGAACGCGTGCGCTGCGGCGCGGTCGGGCGGCACGGGCGCCAGCCGGACGAGGTCGAGGTGGTCGTCGGCGACGTCGAGCACCTCGACGACCGGGGCGCCGCCCGGGACCCGCAGCCACCGCAGCCCGGCCGCCTCGCACGCGAAGTAGCCCGGGGGCGCGCCCGCCCGCGCCTTGCGGTGCACCCGGCCGCCGGCGCGCTCGCGGACCACGTCACACCGCCGTCGTCGGGGCGTGCAGGTGCTCGAACACCAGGCTGGTCTGCGTGTGCGCGACCTCCGGCCGGGTGCTCAGGTGCTCCACGACGAACGCCCGGAGCGCGGGGGAGTCCTGCACCGCCACGTGCACGAGCACGTCCTCCGCGCCGCCCAGCAGGTAGACGTCGCGCACCTCCGGCCGCCCGGCGAGGGTGTGCGCGAACGCGCCGAGGCGCGCCCGCGCGGCCGCCTGCAGCCGGACCGCGATGATCGCCTGCAGCCCGCGGCCGACGGCCCCCGGGTCGACGTCGGCGTGGAAGCCGCGCAGGACGCCGGCGCGCCGCAGCGCCGCGACCCGCGCGTGGACCGTGGAGGGTGCGAGACCGGCACGTGCGGCGAGGTCCTTGTTCGACAGGCGGCCGTCGCGCTCGAGCTCGCGCAGCAGGAGGCGGTCGACGTCGTCGAGCGGCGGCGTGCCGGCACCGAACCCCGTTCGGCGAGGACCCCGTCCCGGAGCCGGCCGTGGCGAATCCGCGTCGTCCATAGCGCGACGTTACCGAACGGCATCCGGCCGTCACCGTCCCGCAACACAGGAGGTTCAGAATGGGGCGTGAGCGGCGTCACACCCGGACGTCCGCCCGACGACCGCGGCGCCACCGCGCCGCCCGGCACGACAGGAGCGCCCCATGCGCGTCGGCATCCCCCGCGAGGTCAAGAACCGCGAGCACCGGGTGGCCGTCACACCCGCCGGCGTCGACCGGCTCGTGCGCGCCGGCCACGACGTGCTCGTCGAGTCGGGCGCCGGTGCGGGCTCGCACCTGGACGACGCCGAGTACGCCCGCGCCGGGGCGCGCGTCGTCCCGACCGCCGCCGAGGCGTGGTCGGCCGAGCTCGTGTGCAAGGTCAAGGAGCCCGTCGCGTCCGAGTACCCCCACCTGCGTGACGACCTCGTCCTGTTCACGTACCTGCACCTCGCCGCCGACCGGCCCGCCACCGAGGCGCTGCTGGCCGCCGGCACCACGTCGATCGCCTACGAGACGGTCCGCGCCCCCGACGGCTCCCTGCCCTTGCTCGCCCCCATGAGCGAGGTCGCGGGACGCCTCGCCACGCAGGTCGGCGCGTACCACCTCATGCAGGGGGAGGGCGGCGGCCGCGGCGTGCTCCTCGGCGGCGTGCCCGGCACGCCGCCCGGCAAGGTGGTCGTCCTCGGGGGCGGCGTCGTCGGCACGCACGCCGCCGAGATCGCCGTCGGCATGCGCGCGGACGTCACGGTCCTCGACGTCGCCGCGCCGCGCCTGCGGGAGCTCGACGCCCGCTTCGGCGGCCGCGTGCGCACCCTCGCG
This sequence comes from Cellulomonas pasadenensis, assembly GCF_047229365.1. Taxonomy (NCBI): domain Bacteria; kingdom Bacillati; phylum Actinomycetota; class Actinomycetes; order Micrococcales; family Cellulomonadaceae; genus Cellulomonas; species Cellulomonas pasadenensis. The sequence continues at coordinate 13,686 of NZ_JBFTEP010000029.1, forward strand.
TCGTCCGCGTGGACGCTCGAGCACGAGCTGCTGGACGCCGACCTCGTCGTCGGTGCCGTCCTGCTGCCCGGTGCCCGCGCACCCCGGCTCGTCGGCAGCGACCTCGTCGCCGCCATGCGGCCCGGGTCCGTGCTCGTCGACGTCGCCGTCGACCAGGGTGGCTGCTTCGAGGACACGCGCCCGACCACCCACGACGACCCCACCTACCTCGTCCACCGCTCGGTCTTCTACTGCGTCGCCAACATGCCGGGCGCCGTGCCCGTCACGTCGACGCGCGCGCTCACCAACGTCACGCTGCCGTACCTGACCACCCTCGCGGACCGCGGCTGGCGCGCCGCCGTCGCCGACGACCCCGGCCTGGCCGCCGGCCTGACGACGCACGCCGGGCGCCTGCACAACGTTGCGGTGGCCGACGCGCACGGCCTGCCCGCGGCACCGCTCGGCACGCTCGCCGACGCGCGCACCGGGCACGCGGCATCTGTGACGATGGGCGCATGACCTCCGCACCCGACGCGACCGCCCTCGACCCCACCAACCCGTTCGCCCGTCCGTCCGCGCTGCCGTACGGGCTGCCGGACTTCCGCGAGGTGCGCGAGGAGCACTACCTGCCCGCGCTGCTCGCCGGCATGGCGGAGCAGCGGCGCGAGGTCGAGGCCGTCGCCACCGACCCGGCCGCGCCGACGGTCGAGAACACGCTCGTCCCGCTCGAGCGCTCGGGGCACCTGCTGCACCGCGTCGCGTCGGCGTTCTACAACCAGGCCGGGTCCGACTCGACGCCCGGCCTCCAGGCGATCGAGGAGGAGCTCGCCCCGCTGTACGCCGCGCACCAGGACGCCATCTGGCTCGACGCGCGCCTGCACGCACGCGTCGAGGCGCTCGCCGCGTCGCTCGAGGGCACGGAGCTCGAGCCGGACACCGCGTGGCTGCTGCACCGCACCCGCCGCGCGTTCGCGCGCGCCGGCGTCGGCCTCCCCGAGGCCGACCAGGACCGCCTGCGCGCGATCAACGCCGAGATCACGACGCTGGACGCCGCCTTCGGGCGCAAGCTCCTCGCCGGCGCCAACGCGGCCGCCGTGCTGGTGACCGACGAGGCCGAGCTCGACGGCATGCCGCAGGACGCGCGCGACGCCGCGGCGCAGGCGGCCGCCGAGCGCGGCCACGAGGGCGCGTGGCTGCTCGAGCTGCAGCTGCCGACGCAGCAGTCGGTGCTGGCGTCGCTGCGCGACCGCGGGCTGCGCGAGCGCATCCACCGCGCGTCCGTCACGCGCGGCGCGACGGGCGACGAGAACGACACGCGCGAGACGCTCCTCGCGCTCGTGCGGCTGCGCGCCGAGCGTGCCCGGCTGCTCGGGTACGAGCACCACGCCGCCTACGTGGCCGAGGACGCCACCGCCGGGTCGGCGCAGGCCGTCGCCGACATGCTCGCGCGGCTCGCACCGGCCGCCGTCGCGAACGCCCGCGCGGAGGCCGCCGAGCTCGAGGTCGCGCTGCGCGCGGACCACCCGGACGCCGTCCTGGAGGCGTGGGACTGGGCCTACTACGCCGACCGCGTGCGCCAGGAGAAGCGGCAGCTCGACGAGTCGGCGCTGCGTCCGTACCTCGAGCTCGACCGCGTGCTGACCGAGGGCGTGTTCGTCGCGGCGCACCGCCTGTACGGGCTCACGTTCGCCGAGCGGCACGACCTCGTCGGGTACCACCCGGACGTGCGCGTGTTCGAGGTCTTCGACGCCGACGGCTCCGGCACGGGTCTGTTCCTCGGCGACTTCTGGACGCGCCCGTCCAAGCGCGGCGGGGCGTGGATGAACTCGTTCGTCGACCAGTCCGGGCTGCGGGGCGAGCTGCCCGTGGTCGTGAACAACCTCAACGTGCCCAAGCCCCCGGCCGGGCAGCCGACGCTGCTCACGTGGGACGAGGTCATCACGCTCTTCCACGAGTTCGGGCACGCGCTGCACGGCCTCCTGGCGCGCGTGCGCTACCCGTCGCAGGCGGGCACGAACGTGCCCCGCGACTTCGTGGAGTACCCGTCGCAGGTCAACGAGATGTGGGCGTGGGACCCGGAGGTCCTCGCGTCCTACGCCGTCCACCACGAGACGGGCGAGCCCATGCCGGCCGAGTGGGTCCGCACCCTGCTCGACGCGCGCCAGGACGGCGAGGGGTTCGCGACGACGGAGTACCTCGCCGCCGCGCTGCTCGACCAGGCCTGGTACCGCCTCGCGCCCGAGGACGTCCCGACCGACCCCGCCGAGGTCGAGGCGTTCGAGGCGGCCGCGCTGGAGGCCGCCGGGGTCGCGTTCGCGCCCGTCCCGCCGCGCTACCGCACGACGTACTTCAACCACGTGTTCGGCAGCGGCTACTCGGCCGGCTACTACGCGTACATCTGGTCGGAGGTCCTCGACGCCGACACCGTCGAGTGGTTCGCCGAGAACGGCGGCCTGCGCCGGGAGAACGGTGACGCGTTCCGCGCCCGGCTCCTCGGCCGCGGCGGGTCGATCGACCCGCTCCAGGCCTTCCGCGACCTGCGCGGCCGCGACGCGCGGATCGAGCCGCTGCTCGCCCGCCGTGGGCTCGACCGGACGGACGCCCGGTGACGGCCGCCGACGCCGGGACGCCCGGCGCCACGCCCACCGCCGAGGACGAGGTCGTCGACCTCTGCCGCGAGCTCATCCGCTTCGACACCTCCAACCCCGGCGACGGCACCGGGCCGGGGGAGCGTGCCGCCGCCGAGTACGTCGTCGGCCTGCTGCAGGACGTCGGCCTCGAGCCCGAGCTGTTCGAGAGCGAGCCGGGCCGCGCGAGCGTCGTCGTCCGCGTCGAGGGCGCCGACAGCAGCCGCCCCGCGCTCGTCGTCCACGGCCACCTCGACGTCGTGCCGGCGCACGCCCCGGACTGGAGCGTCGACCCGTTCGCCGCCGAGGTCCGGGACGGCCTCGTGTGGGGCCGCGGCGCCGTCGACATGAAGGACATGGACGCGATGGTGCTGGCCGTCGTGCGGCAGATGGTCCGCGAGGGACGCCGTCCGGCGCGCGACCTCGTCGTGGCCATGTTCGCCGACGAGGAGGCCGGCGGCCGGCTCGGCGCCGGCTGGGCGGTCGACCACCGGCCCGAGCTGTTCGCCGGCGCCACCGAGGCGATCAGCGAGGTCGGCGGCTTCTCCGTGGACGTCGCCGGGCAGCGCGTCTACCTGCTGCAGACCGCCGAGAAGGGGCTGGGCTGGCTGCGCCTGGTCGCGTCCGGGCGGGCCGGGCACGGCAGCCAGGTGCACACCGACAACGCGGTCGTGCACCTCGCCGAGGCCGTCGCGCGCATCGGGCGGCACCCGTGGCCCGTGCAGCTCACGCCGACGGTCCGCGCCCTGCTCGAGGGCGTCGCCGAGCTCACCGGCCTGCGCTTCGACCCCGAGGACCCCGCGTCGCTCGACGCGCTGGTCGACGCGCTCGGGCCCGCGGCGAAGTTCGTCGGCGCGACGCTGCGGCACTCCACCAACCCGACGCGCCTCGCCGCCGGCTACAAGGAGAACGTCGTCCCCGGGTCCGCGACCGCGGCCGTCGACGGCCGCTTCCTGCCCGGCCTCTCCGAGGAGTTCGACGCGCAGGTCGCGGCGCTCGCCGGGCCGCACGTGCGGGTCGAGGACATCGTGCGCGACACGGGCCTCGAGGTGCCGTTCGAGGGGGCGCTCGTCGACGCGATGGTCGCGGCCGTCACCGCGGAGGACCCGGGCGCGCACGTCCTGCCGTACATGCTGTCGGGCGGCACCGACAACAAGTCGCTGTCGCGGCTGGGCATCACCGGGTACGGGTTCGCGCCGCTGCGCCTGCCGGCCGACCTCGACTTCGCGGGGATGTTCCACGGCGTCGACGAGCGGGTCCCCGTGGACGCGCTCCGGTTCGGCACGCGCGTCCTGGACCGGCTGCTGAGCGCCTGCTGACCGCGTCGCCCGCCGCAGACGTCCTGCGGCGGGCGACGGCGCGTCAGCCCGCGGCGGAGACCAGCGTCGACCGCACGCGGATGATCTTGCGGCGCAGCCACACGCGCCGCTCGCCGCCCGCGTACAGGCGCGTGCGGGCGAGCTCCCAGCGGCCGTACTCGGCCTCGTCGGTGAGCAGGCGGCGGGCGTCGCCGGTCGAGGTGGTGCGCGGGATGGTGAGCACCCGGTACTCCCACTGACCGCCCTGGGTCACCCAGTCGTTGCGCCCCGCCGGTGCGCGCCGGTCCGCCATACGCCTCACCCCGTCCGTGTGCCCGGTCCTCGTCCTGTCCGCGTGACCCGGCCGGCGGCGTGCGCGGCCGTGATCCGCTGCCATTGTGCCTCGCGCGGCGCTACGGTCGTCGCATGACCGTGGACCCGCGTGCCGCTCTCGACCGTCTGGTGGCCGCCCTGGAGGCGCACTACACCGCCGTCGTCTCCAAGCACGGTGACGACGACCCCGCGGTGGACGACGCGTACGACGTGCTCGCGGACGCCTTCGAGGTCTACGACGACGCGCTGGGCACCGTGCACGGCGAGGCGACGCCGTTCTACCTCGCGGAGGAGGACGAGGACGACGACCTGGACGAGGACGACCTCGACGAGGACGCGGACGTCGACCTCGACGACGACGAGCTGGCGGACGCCGACGCCTGAGCGACGCGCCCGGCCGGGCGACGTCAGCGGGACCCGAGCCGCTCCGGGTACCCGACGGCGGGCGCGGTGATCTCGTCCAGCGCGGACACGATCTCGTCCGGCAGCTCGAGGTCCTCGGCGGCGAGCGCCGCGCGCAGCTGCCCGGCGGTACGGGCCCCCACGACCGCGCCGGCGACGCCCGGGCGCCCCGTCAGCCACGCGAGCGCCACCTCGAGCGGTGCGCGCTCCAACCCGGACGCGGCCGTCACGACCGCGTCCACGACGCCCGAGGCGTCCGCGGTCAGGTAGGGCTGCACGAACCCGGCGAGGTGCGCCGACGCCGCCCGCGAGTCCGACGGGATCGTGCGCCGGTACTTGCCCGTGAGCACACCGCGACCGAGCGGCGACCACGCGAGCAGCCCCGCGCCGAGCGCCGCGCACGCCGGCAGGACCTCGCGCTCCACGCCGCGCTGCAGCAGCGAGTACTCGGCCTGCACGGCCGCGAACCCGGGGTCCGGCTCCAGCAGGGTCGCGACGCGCGCGACCTGCCAGCCGGCGTGGTTCGACAGCCCGACGTACCGCGCCCGCCCGGAGGTCACGGCGTGCCGCAGCGCCGACGCCGTCTCCTCGAGCGGCGTGCGGGGGTCGGGCGTGGCGAGCCACAGGTCGACGCGGTCGGTGCGCAGCCGGCGCAGGGAGCCGTCGAGCGAGTCGAGGAGCGCGCCGCGCGACGCGTCGACGGTCGCACCGCGGGCCGTGCGGCGCACGCCCGCCTTGGTGCACAGGACGACGTCGTCGCGGTCGACGACGTCGCCGAGCAGCGCACCGAGCAGCTCCTCCGCCCCGCCGTCGGCGTACGACGCGGACGTGTCGACGAGCGTCCCACCCGCGTCGACGAAGTCGCGCAGCTGCTCGGCGGCCTCGTGGTCGTCGGTGTCGCGGCTCCACGTCATGGTCCCGAGCCCGAGCCGGGACACGCGCAGCCCGGTGCGTCCCAGCCGGCGGTGCTCCATGGGGCGCCACCCTAGCCGCGGCGTGCGCGCGGCCGCGTCGCCCGGTCGTGCGTGGCCCGTGACGGCCCGGTGGCGGGTCCGTGCAGGTCGCACGCGCGCCGGCCGGTGGCGCGGCGCCGCTAGGGTTGCCCCTCGTGGCGACGGGCATCGGAACGGGCGACGGCATCCTTCTCGGCGTGGTGCAGGGCCTCACGGAGTTCCTGCCCGTGTCGTCCAGCGCGCACCTGCGGATCGTGGGCGAGCTGCTCGGGTCGGGCGACCCGGGGGCCGCCTTCACCGCGATCACCCAGCTCGGCACCGAGGCGGCCGTGCTGCTCTACTTCCGGCGCGACATCAGGCGCATCGTGCTCGCGTGGTGGGCGGCGGTGCGCGGCGCGCACGGCACCGACCTGCGCTCGCGGCTGGGCATGCCCGCGGGGCGTCCGGCCGACCACGACGCCCTCATGGCGTGGTTCATCGCGCTGGGCAGCGTCCCGATCGTCGTCCTCGGGCTGGCGTTCCAGGACGCGATCGAGCGCCCGTTCCGCAACCTCTGGCTCGTCGCGCTCACGCTCGTCGTGTTCGCGCTGCTCCTCGGCTGGGCCGACCGGCGCGCGGCGCAGCAGCGCACGCTGGAGGACCTGACCCCCCGGCACGCCCTCGCGTTCGGGTTCTGGCAGGCCCTCGCGCTCGTGCCCGGCGTGTCACGCTCCGGCGGCACGATCACCGGCGGCCTGCTCATGGGCTACACGCGCGAGGCCGCGGCGCGGTACTCGTTCCTGCTGGCCATCCCCGCCGTGTTCGGGTCCGGGCTGTACCAGCTGGCCAAGAGCGCGGGCGACTTCGGGCAGGCCGGCACCCCCGGGCTCGGTGTGACCTTCGTCGCGACGGTGGTGGCGTTCGTCGTCGGCTACGTCGTCATCATCGCGTTCCTCAAGATCGTCTCGACGTTCAGCTACACGCCGTTCGTGTACTACCGCATCGGCCTCGCGCTCGTCGTCGTGCTGCTCCTGCTCACCGGCGTGCTCGAGCCGGTCAGCGCGCCCGCGAACGCCTGACCGCGCACGCGCGCGCCGCCGGCCGCCGTCGGAGGGGCGGTTAGGCTTCCGGCGTGCTCACCTGGCCCGCCCCCCACGTCCCGCAGCTCCCCGGGGAGGGCGGTCCGGTCCTCGTCCGCGATACGTCGACCGGGCAGCTCGTCGAGGCCGCACCGGGCCCGCGCGCGACCCTGTACGTCTGCGGCATCACGCCCTACGACGCCACGCACCTGGGGCACGCCGCCACCTACATCGCGTTCGACGTCCTCGTCCGCGCGTGGCGCGACGCCGGCAAGGACGTGACCTACGCGTCGAACGTCACGGACGTGGACGACCCGCTGCTGGAGCGCGCCACCGCGACCGGCGTGGACTGGCGCGACCTCGCCGCCGACCAGATCGCGCTGTTCCGGTCCGACATGACCGCGCTCGGCGTCCTCCCGCCCGACGTGTACCGCGGGGTCGTCGAGACCGTGCCGCAGATCGCCGCCGCCGTGCGCCGCATGCTCGACGCCGGTGCCGCCTACCGCGTCCCCACGCCCGACGCCGCCGGCGACGACGTCTACGCGGACCTGGCCGCCGACCCCGCGTTCGGCACCGTCGCCCGGCTCGACGACGCGACGATGCGGGCGCTCAGCGCCGAGCGCGGCGGCGACCCCGACCGGCCCGGCAAGCGGTCCCCGCTCGACCCGCTGCTGTGGCGGGCCGAGCGCGCCGGCGAGCCCGCGTGGGACGACGCCGGGCTCGGCCGCGGCCGTCCCGGCTGGCACATCGAGTGCGCCGTCATCGCCGCCGACGGTCTCGGCGTGCCGTTCGACGTGCAGGGCGGCGGGTCCGACCTGGTCTTCCCGCACCACGAGTGCAGCGACTCGCACCTGCGCGTGCTCGACGCCGGCTCCGCCGCGCGCGTGCACCTGCACGCCGGGATGGTCGCGTACGACGGGCAGAAGATGAGCAAGTCGCTCGGCAACCTCGTGCTCGTCTCGCGCCTCGTCGCGGAGGGCGTGGACCCCGCGGCCGTGCGCCTCGCCGTCCTCGCGCACCGCTACCGCGACGACTGGGAGTGGACGACCGGCGAGCTGGCCGCCGCGCAGGAGCGGCTCGCGACGTGGCGCCGCGCGCTGTCCGGCAACGGGGGCCCGGAGTCGGCGCCCGTGCTGGCCGCGGTCCGGGCGGCCGTCGCCGACGACCTCGACACGCCGACGGCGCTCACGGCCGTGGACGCGTGGGCGCGCACCGCGCTCGAGGGCCGCGTGCCGGTCGAGCACGGCGCACCGGGCGTCGTCGCGCGCACCGTCGACGCCCTGCTCGGCGTGCGGCTCTGACGACGCGCCCCGGCCCGCGGCGGCGGACCCGGCGGGATCAGCCGCCGGTGCCCTTGTCGCGGCGCCGCAGGTAGCGCTCGAACTCCTGTGCGATGGCCTCGCCGCTCGCCTCCGGCAGCTCGGCGGTGTCCTTGGCCTCCTCGAGCTGGCGCACGTACTCGCCGATCTCGCTGTCGTCGCCCGCGAGCTCGTCGACGCCGTGCTGCCACGCCACGGCGTCGTCCGGCAGGTCGCCGAGCGCCACGGGCTCGCCGAGCAGCGACTCGATGCGGTGCAGGATCGCGAGCGTCGCCTTCGGCGACGGCGGCGCCGCGACGTAGTGCGGGACGGCGGCCCACAGCGACAACGCCTGCAGCCCGCGCGCCGCCGCCTCGTGCTGCAGCACCCCGACGATGCCCGTGGGCCCCTCGTACGTGTTCGGCTCGAGGCCCAGCAGCTCGCGCACGTCGGCGTCCTCGCTCGTCGCGTTGACCGGGATCGGGCGGGTGTGCGGCACGTCGGCGAGCAGCGCGCCGACCGTGACGATCGTGCGCACCCCGAGGCCCGCCGCGATGTCGAGCAGCTCGCCGCAGTAGCGGCGCCAGCGCATCGACGGCTCGATGCCGTGCACCAGCACGACCCGGCGGCCGGTGCGGGGCGTCGTCGTGACCGCCACGGCGGTGGTCGGCCACGTGATCTCGCGCGTCCCGTCCGGGCCGGGGCCGACGACGGGACGGTTCACCTGGAAGTCGTGGTACTCCTCCGGGTCGAGCTCGTCGACCTGCTCCGCGTCCCACGCGTCGTGCAGGTGCTCGAGGGCCGCCGTCGCGGCGCCACCGGCGTCGTTCCACCCCTCGAAGGCCGCCAGCAGGACGGTCTCGCGCGCCGGCAGGTCGGCCCCGGTCGGTTCGGTCACCCGCCCAGCCTAGGGCGCGGCGCCCCGACGGGTGCGTCGGCGCGCGCCGCCCGGACCCGCGCGTGGGCTGTCGCGCCTGCGTGACGGCTGCCATGCTCGCCCCACCAGACCACGCCGGTCCGACGAGGGGCCGGGGGTCGACGAGAGCAGGGGGAGCGATGCGTCGAGGTGTGCGTGCCGTGCTGACGGCAGCCGGGATGGTGTCGGGACTGGTGGCGGGGGTGGCGCTCGGTGCGCCCGCCGTCGCCGACGGGGGTGGGGCCGCCGCGTGCGGTGCGGGTGCGGACGGGTCGGCCGTCGCGCTGTCGGTGCCGTCGGGCGCGTCCTGCGAGGTGAGCGACGACGCGCTGCCGGGCGACGTGACCGTCGCGCCGGGCGGTCGGCTGTACCTGACCGGTGGGACGGTGGACGGCTCCCTCGTCGCCGGGGACGGCGCCGAGGTGGTGCTCGTCGACACCACCGTCTACGGCGGCGTCACGGCCCGGTCGGCGACGGTGGACGTGCTCGGCGGCACGGTCGCCGGCGACGTGACGCTCGAGGGCCGCGGCGCGCTCCAGCTGCAGGGCGTGTCCGTCGGCGGCGGGATCGCCGGCGAGGTCGAGGTGTGGGCCGCGTCGGAGAGCACGGTCGGCGGGGACGTCGACGTGCGCTCGTTCACGTCCGCGTCGGTCGACGGGTCGTACGTCGCGGGTCGCGTCACGCTGCGCCGCGGCGTGCAGACGGTCACCGCCTCGGCGGTCGCCGAGCACCTCACGTCGGACCTCGCCGAGGGCGCGACCGTGTGCCGCACCGACGTCGGCGGCAACCTCAAGATCAAGAACAGCCGGACCGCGGTGGTCCGCGTCGGGTCGTCGGCGCCCGCGCCCGACCTCTGCGACGAGGCGACCGGCGGCGCGCTCGACGTGACGGTCGGCGGCTCCGCCTGGTTCATGGACAACCGTCACTCGGTCCTGCTCGGCGCGCTGGCCGTCGCGGGCGACCTCGGGTGCTGGGGCAACACGGGTCCGCGCGGCGTCGAGCTCGGCGCCGTCACGGCCGGCGGGGTGCGCAAGGCCCAGTGCGCCTGACCGCGCGCTGAGCCGCCCCCGCGAGGAGGGCGGCGCGCGGCGAGGGGGTGACGTCCGGGCGGCGCCGGTGCGGGTCCGCGGGCCCGCGCCGTTAGCCTGGACGTCACCCCCGCGTCCCCGCCGCAGCCCGGCGGACGCCCGCGCGAGCCCCGGAGGCACCGCTGACCAGCACCGACGAGATCCCCGCCGTCCCGGCGACGGACCCGACCACCGACCGGCCCGTACCACAGCGCGCGGAGCTGCCCGCGGGTCTGCCCGCCGCCGTGCTCTGGGACATGGACGGCACACTCATCGACACCGAGCCGCACTGGATGGCCGCCGAGGTCGAGCTCGTCGAGGCGCACGGCGGCACGTGGACGCACCACGACGCGCTCGCGATGGTCGGCAGCTCGATGGCCGTGTGCGCCGCGGCGCTCCAGGAGCGGGGCGTCGCCCTCGAGGTCGCCGAGATCGCGCACGCCCTGAACAGCGCCGTCGGCGCGGCCGTGGCGGCGGGGATCCCGTGGCAGCCGGGCGCCCGCGAGCTCGTCGAGGCGCTGCACGCCGCCGGGGTGCCGCAGGCGCTCGTCACGTCGTCGTTCTCGGTGCTGGCCGAGCCGTTCGCCGCCGCCGTCGGTCTGTTCGACGTCGTCGTGGCCGGGGACCGCGTCCGTCGGCCCAAGCCGGACCCGGAGCCGTACCTGACGGCGGCGCGGCTGCTCGGCGTCGAGCCGGCGCGGACCGTGGCCGTGGAGGACTCGCGCTCGGGCATCGCGTCCGCCGTGGCGTCCGGTGCGCGCGTCGTCGCCGTGCAGACGGCCGCGCCGATCGCGCCGCCCGCCGGCGTGACCCGCACGGCGTCGCTCGCCGACGTGGACCTCGACGTGCTCGTGCGTGTCGCCGCCGGTCAGACGCTGGACCTGCGTCCCGCGGCCTGACGGGGTCGCCGCCGGCCCCGCCTCGGCTCCACCGCCCCGCTGAGGGTCGCGCCCCGGGCGCGCCGTCAGGCGGCGGGCGCGGTGTCCGGCACGACGCCCAGCGCGCGCTCGACCGCGCCCGGCGGCACCTCGGGCGGCGTCCCGCCGAACGCGGGGCAGCGGTCGCGGAACGCGCACCAGTCGCACAGCCGCGACGTCCGCGTCCGCCAGTCGCCGGACCGGGCCGTGTCCTGGATGCCGGCCCAGATGGACCGGACCCGGGTCTCGAGCGTGTGCATCTCGGGCTCGGTGGGCTCGTGCGCGATGACGACCCCGTCGCCGAGGTAGGCGAGCTGGAGCCGCTTCGGCAGGACGCCGCGCGTGCGCCAGACGACGTACGCGTAGAACCGCATCTGGAACAGCGCGCTGCTCTCGTAGCCGGCGCGGGGCGACTTCCCGGTCTTGTAGTCGACCACCCGGACCCACCCGTTGGGCGCGACGTCGACGCGGTCGATGACGCCGCGCAGCCGCGGCCCGTCCTCGAGGTCGACCTCGACGCGCAGCTCGCGCGCCCGCGGCTCCAGCCGCGTCGGGTCCTCGAGCGTGAAGTACGTGCTGAGCAGCCGCTCCGCCGACGCCACCAGCTCGGCGCGCTCCTCGTCGGTCGACAGCAGCGACGCGTAGGCCTCGGAGGAGGCGACCAGCGTGTCCCAGTGCACCGGGACGAGGGCGTGGGCGACCTCGGGCGTGCGCTCCGCGGCGGGCAGCTCGAACAGCGCCTCGAGCACCGCGTGCACGAGCGTGCCCCGTGCCGCGGCCGGCGACGTCGGCTCGGGCAGCCGGTCGACGACGCGGAACCGGAACAGCAGCGGGCACTGCAGGAAGTCGTTGGCCCGCGACGGCGACAGCCCCGGCACCGACGTCCGGACCTCGACCCCGGTCGCCGCCGGAGCGGGGTCGCCCGTGTCCTGCCCGACGGGAGCGGGGTCGGAGGAGGCGGCTGCGGGGGCGGGTGAGGGGGGAGGGGCGGGGGAGAGTGCGGTGTCGAGGGCCACGCGACGAGGGTAGGCGCCGGCACCGACACGTCCGGCCGCCCCGCGGGGCACGCGTGCGGCCGGCGCGGTCGGTGCGTCGGCCCCGCGCACGCGGCGGACCGTACGCTGGCGCCGTGAGCACCCCGCGTCCCGCGCGCCCGTCCGGCTGGGTCCTCGGGCACGTCGCGGGCGCGCCCGTCGTCCTGGCGCCCAGCTGGCTCGTCGCCGTGGTCGTCCTCACGGTCGCCTTCGCGCCGACGGTGCAGCGCTTCACGGGCCTCGAGCGCGGGCTCACGTACGTCGTCGCGGCCGTGTTCGTCGTGCTCCTCTTCGGCTCGGTGCTCGTGCACGAGCTCGCCCACGGCCTCGTCGCCCGCGCGCGGGGGCAGCAGCCGCACGCCTTCGTGCTCACCCTCATGGGCGGGCACACGACGTTCGGCGGCGCCGCGCCGACGCCCGCGACGGCGGCGCTCGTCGCGGCCGTCGGCCCCGCCGCCAACCTGGTGCTCGCGGGCGGCTTCCTCGTCGCGTGGCTCGTCGCGGCCGACGGCACCGTCCTCGCGGCGCTGCTGTGGGCGGGCGCCGTCGCCAACGGGTTCGTCGGCGCGTTCAACCTGGTGCCCGGCCTGCCGCTGGACGGCGGGCGCGTGCTCGAGGCCGGTGTCTGGGCCGTCACGGGCGACCGCCACCGCGGCGCCGTGGCCGCCGGCTGGGTCGGCCGCGCGGTCGCCGTCGGGGTCCTGGTCGTCGCGCTCGCCGTGCCGCTGCTCGAGGGCAGCCGGCCCAGCCTCGTGACGGTCGCGTGGTCGGCGTTGCTCGGCGCCGTCCTGTGGTCGGGCGCGTCGGCGGCCGTCCGCGGTGCCCGGACCGGGCGCGCCGTCGACGCGCTCTCGGTGCGGGCCGTCGGACGGCCCGCCGTGACGGTCGGCGCACGGGCGTCGCTCGCGCAGGCGCGCGCCGCCGCGCACGCGGCGGCCGTCCAGGAGGTCGTCGTCGTGGCGCCCGACGGGCGCGCGGCCGCGTACGTGGACCCGGACGCCGCCGCCCGCGTGCCCGACGCGCTGGCCGACGCGACGACCGTCGGCGCCGTGTCGTCGCCGATCCCCGTCGGCGCCGAGGTCGACGGCACGCTCACGGGGGAGGCCCTGCTCGCGGCGCTGAGCACGGCCACCGCGCACGGGCCCGTGGTGGCGGCCGTCGTCGAGGGGCGCGTCGTCGCGCTCGTGCGGACGGCCGACGTGCTGGCGGCGCTGCGGGCCTGAGCCGCCCGCGACCTCGTCCCCACCGCCCGTCCCGCACCCAGCCCGTGGCCGCCGCGCCGCGCACCGGCACCTAGACTCGCCCCCCGTGACCCACGACGACGCGCCCGTGCCCGCCCCGACCGGGGCCGCCCAGCGGCGCGGACCGTTCCGCGTCGGCGAGCGCGTCCAGCTCACCGACCCCCGCGGCCGCCTGCACACCATCACGCTGCACCCCGACGGTACGTTCCACACGCACAAGGGGTACTTCCGGCACGAGGAGCTGGTCGGCGCGCCCGAGGGGTCCGTGGTGCGCAACACCGCGGGGATCGAGTACCTCGCGCTGCGCCCGCTGCTCCCCGACCACGTGCTGTCGATGCCGCGCGGCGCGGCCGTCGTCTACCCGAAGGACGCCGGCCAGATCGTCACGATGGGTGACGTCTTCCCGGGCGCGACCGTCGTCGAGGCCGGCGTCGGGTCCGGCGGCCTCACCCTGTCGCTGCTGCGCGCCGTCGGCGACGGCGGGCGGCTGCTGTCGGTCGAGCGGCGCGAGGACTTCGCCGCGATCGCCCGCGGCAACGTCGAGACGTTCTTCGGCGGCCCGCACCCGGCGTGGACGCTGACCGTCGGCGACCTCGCCGAGCAGCTCCCGACCCTGGTCGAGCCCGGCACCGTCGACCGCGTCGTCCTCGACATGCTCGCACCGTGGGAAAACCTCGACGCCGTGGCGACGGCGCTCAGCCCCGGCGGGGTCCTCGTCTGCTACGTCGCGACGACCACGCAGCTGTCCCGGCTCGCCGAGGACCTGCGCGCCGACGGCCGGTACACCGAGCCGGAGGCGTGGGAGTCGATGGTCCGCGGCTGGCACCTCGAGGGGCTGGCGGTGCGTCCGCAGCACCGCATGGTCGGCCACACCGGGTTCCTGCTCACGACCCGGCGCCTCGCCGACGGCGTGGAGCCGCCCCAGCGCCGCCGCCGGCCCGCCAAGGGCAACTACCCGGTCGCCGAGGACGGCGCGCCCGCCGCCGACGCGACCCTGTGGTCGCCCGAGGCGCTCGGTGAGCGCGCGGTGTCCGACAAGAAGGTGCGCCGCGTGCGGCGGGACCTGCACGTCGCGCCCGACGACCTCGCCGGCGCGCCGGGCGACGTGCCGGACCACGTGCTCGGCGACGCGCGCGACGACGTGCTCGACGACGTGCTCGACGACGTCGCGGACGACGCGACGGCCGGCGAGCCGCGCGACGGCTGACGCGCGCCCGGCCCGGCGTCCCACCCTCCGGGACGCCGGGGACACACCCGTCCGTGCGGGTCCCCGTGGTTGACACCGGCGGTTAGGGTCGTCGGACCAGCTGGCACAGGGACGTGCAGGGTGGACCGGAAGGACGCTGCGCGACGCGGAACGGAGGGCCGACACCATGACGGAACCGGCTGCCCCTGGACACGACCTGCACCGCGAGCTCGCGGTGCTCGCCGCGAAGAACGAGCGCCTCAGCGAGGCCCTCGTCGCGGCGCGCGAGCAGATCCTCGAGCTCAAGCGGCAGGTCGACGACCTCGCCAAGCCGCCCGGCACGTACGCCACGTTCCTCGCCGCCCGCCCCGACGGGACGGTCGACGTCGTCTCCGCCGGCCGCAAGATGCACGTCGGCGCGAGCCCGACGCTCGACGTGCACCGGCTGCACCCCGGCCAGGAGGTCATGCTCAACGAGGCCCTGACGGTCGTCGAGGCCGGCGGCTACGAGCAGGTCGGCGAGCTGGTCACCGTCAAGGAGATCCTCGGCCAGGACCGTGCGCTCGTGGTGGGGCGCGGCGACGAGGAGCGGGTCGTGCGCTTCGCCGGCCAGGTGCGCGACGCCGGCGTGCGCGTCGGCGACGCCCTGACCATCGACTCCCGCAGCGGGTTCGTCTTCGAGGTCATCCCGCGCGCGGAGGTCGAGGAGCTCGTGCTCGAGGAGGTCCCCGACATCGACTACGGGGACATCGGCGGGCTCGGCCCGCAGATCGAGGCGATCCGGGACGCCGTCGAGCTGCCGTTCCTGCACCCCGACCTCTTCCGGGAGCACGGGCTCAAGCCGCCCAAGGGCGTGCTGCTGTACGGCCCGCCGGGGTGCGGCAAGACGCTCATCGCCAAGGCGGTCGCGCACTCGCTCGCCGCGACGGCGGCCGCCGCGCGCGGGGAGGACGTCACCGACGCGCGCAGCTACTTCCTCAACGTCAAGGGCCCTGAGCTGCTCAACAAGTACGTCGGCGAGACCGAGCGGCACATCCGGCTCATCTTCGCCCGGGCGCGCGAGAAGGCGTCGCAGGGGCACCCGGTCGTCGTGTTCTTCGACGAGATGGAGTCGCTGTTCCGCACGCGCGGCACCGGCGTCTCCAGCGACGTCGAGACGACGATCGTCCCGCAGCTGCTGTCGGAGATCGACGGCGTCGAGCGGCTCGACAACGTCATCGTCATCGGGGCGTCCAACCGCGAGGACATGATCGACCCGGCGATCCTGCGCCCGGGCCGGCTCGACGTGAAGATCAAGATCGAGCGTCCCGACGCCGAGGGCGCCCGCGAGATCTTCGCCAAGTACCTGACGGCCGGGCTGCCGATCCACCCCGACGACCTCGCGGAGCACGGCGGGTCCGCGCCAGCGGCTGTCGAGGCGATGATCTCGCGGGTCGTGGAGCGCATGTACTCCGAGAGCGACGAGAACCGGTTCCTCGAGGTCACGTACGCGAGCGGTGACAAGGAGGTCCTGTACTTCAAGGACTTCAACTCCGGGGCGATGATCCAGAACGTCGTCGACCGCGCGAAGAAGACGGCGATCAAGGACCTGCTCTCGACCGGGCAGCGCGGCATCCGCGTCGACCACCTGCTCACGGCGTGCGTCGACGAGTTCAAGGAGAACGAGGACCTGCCGAACACGACGAACCCCGACGACTGGGCGCGCATCTCCGGCAAGAAGGGGGAGCGCATCGTGTTCATCCGCACGATCGTCCAGGGCAAGAAGGGCGTCGACGCGTCCCGCACGATCGAGAACGTGACGAGCACCGGCCAGTACCTCTGACGCCGGCCCTCCGGCGCCCGCACCGCGGCGCACCGTCCCCGTCCCGGGGCGGTGCGCCACGGTGCGTCCGGCGGGGCGAGGTCCCCGTCGATCCCGCCTAGGGTGGGCGCCGTGACCGTGCGCCGCGTGATGGGCATCGAGACCGAGTACGGCGTCCTGCAGCCGGGCCGGCCGATGGCGAACCCGATGCTGCTGTCGAGCCACGTCGTCGCGGTGCACGCGGCGGCCCGGGAGGCGGGACGCACCCGCGCCCGCTGGGACTACGACGACGAGGACCCGCTGCACGACGCCCGCGGGTTCCACCTGCAGCGGGCGTCCGCGCACCCGTCGATGCTCACGGACTCCGCGACGGTCCCGGCGCCGTCGGGCGACGGCCCGCAGGAGATGCCCCGGGCCACGGTCGAGGAGTACGAGGACCCCGGCGCCGCGAACGTCATCCTCACCAACGGCGCGCGCCTGTACGTCGACCACGCGCACCCGGAGTACTCGTCGCCCGAGGTGACGAACCCGCTCGACGCGGTGCGCTGGGACCGGGCGGGCGAGCTCGTCATGCTCGACTCGGTGCGCGCGCTCGCGTCGAACGCCGCCCTGCCCGACGTGACGCTGTACAAGAACAACGTCGACGGCAAGGGCGCCACGTACGGCATGCACGAGAACTACCTCGTCGACCGCGGGGTGCCGTTCGCCGACCTCGCGGCGCGCATCACGTCGTTCCTGGTCACCCGCCAGGTGTTCACCGGCGCGGGGCGCGTCGGGCTGGGCCAGCGGGGGGAGACCCCGGGCTTCCAGCTCGCGCAGCGGGCGGACTACATGGAGGCGGAGATCGGCCTCGAGACGACGCTGCGCCGGCCCATCGTCAACACGCGCGACGAGCCGCACGCCGACCCGACGCGGTGGCGACGGCTGCACGTCATCATCGGCGACGCGACGATGCTCGAGGTCGCCACGTACGTGCGGCTCGGGACGACGTCGCTCGTGCTGTGGCTGATCGAGCAGGTCGAGGCGGGCGCGGTCCCGCGCGACGCCGTGCGGGCGCTCGACCGGCTGGCGCTGCGCGACCCGGTCGGCGCCGTGCACGCCGTGAGCCACGACCTGACGCTCACGGAACAGCTCGAGCTCGCCGACGGGCGGCGCCTGACCGCGCTGCAGGTGCAGGCGGAGTACCTCGCCGCCGTGCGGGCGGCGCTGGACGCCGCGGGCGGGTCGCCGGACGAGCAGACGGCCGACGTGCTGGCCCGCTGGGCGTCGCTGCTCGAGCGGCTCGGGACGGACCCCGCCTCGTGCGCCCGCGAGGTGGAGTGGCTCGCGAAGCTGCGGCTCCTCGAGGGCATGCGGCGGCGGGACCACCTCGCGTGGGACCACCCCCGGCTCGCGGCGGTCGACCTCCAGTGGTCGGACGTGCGGCCGGAGCGCGGCCTGTACCACCGGCTGGTCGGGGCCGGCGCCGTGGAGCTGCTGGTGACGCCGCGGGAGGTCGCCGACGCCGTCGTGCACCCGCCCCAGGACACCCGCGCCTACTTCCGGGGGGAGGCGGTGGCGCGGTACGCGGGCGAGATCTCGGCGGCGAGCTGGGACTCGGTCGTGTTCGACGTCGCCGGTGCCGAGACGCTCCAGCGCGTGCCGATGCGGGACCCGCTGCGCGGCACCCGCGCCCACGTGGGCGACCTGCTCGACCGCAGCCCCGACGCGGGGTCGCTGCTGGCCGCCCTCGGCGCCTGACGGCCGGTCACCGCATCGCGGCCACCACCCGGACGGCCTCGCGCGCCTCGCGCACCCGCCGCTCGTAGGTGAGCCCGAGCGCCAGCACGGCCGTGCCGCCGACGGCGAGCAGCACCCAGCCGTCGACGCGCGCGAGCGCGGTCGCGGTGACGGGGATCAGCAGCACCGCCGCTGCCGCGAGGGCCGCACCCGCCCCGAGCACGAACGGCGCCTGCAGGCGCCGGACCGCGCCGGCGAGCGTCGCGACGAGCGCGAGGACCAGCGTCGTCGTCGCCCGCCACGGCGTGGCGGCCACGAGCAGGCCGACGAGGGGCGCACCGACGGTCAGCGCGACGGGGACACCCAGCGTCGCCCAGGAGCCGGCGGTCGGGTCGCGGTGCAGCCGGCGCGCGCCGACCGCGGCGGCGACCAGGCCGACGAGCACGAGCGGGAGCTCCACCGGCTCCGGGCCGCCGCGCAGCGCCGCGACGACACCGGCCGTCGCCGCGAGGACCAGGCCGAGCCGCTCGTCGTCGCGCGCCCGGTCCAGGAGCGCGAGGGCCGCGCCGAGCAGGAGCACGGCGCCCGCCCGCCACGCGCCGGCGCCGGTGCCGTCGACGGCGACGAGGACGGGCACGACGAGCAGGGCGACGACCGCGGCGCGCGGCGCGGCCGCCTGCAGGGCCCACCCGGGCGACGTGCTGCGCGCGAGGACCACCGCCACGGCGACCACGGCGGCGGCGACCGCCGCGGGCAGCTCGACGGCGAGCGGACCCGGACCCGCGGCGGCGAGCGGCCCGCCCGGCCCCGCGCCCGCCCGGGTCACGACGACGGCCGTCAGGGCGTCCGCCCACGGGCCGAGCAC